>JBAUHP010000001.1:0-8832 GCA_049680345.1 Albidovulum sp.
CCACCTTTAGGCCAAACTTGCGCATTTCGGATTTGTTCATGATCGTGCCATTCTCCATCAAATAAAGCCAATCCGTGACGTCAAGCACATGCCCGCCCGATGCCTCGGGCAGTCTTATCCGGTAGGTGATACGCACAGCCGGCCCCCGCTGTTCACCAATGGCGGTGCCGATAATGTCGTCGGCGGTCGCGGTGAAGCGCCCGTTTTCAGCCATTTCCAGATGCCACTTTCGGTCTTGCGTCTTGCCGCCCGCAAACTGAAAATGCTCGGCCAGCGTACCGGAATCTCCGGCCCAGTCGCCTTGCATATGCGCCACGAACCGGCTTGAGACGCGCCCATCGGGGCCATAGATGACGCCCTCTGACACTATCGGCCCCGACAGGTGCTTGCGGATATCGATCGCAGGCTCGCCGCCCGCGTAATCCGCAATCTTTTGCGCAGCAAAACTGAAGAAGTAACGCTGACCCAGCAGCAGGGCAAAGCCCAAGGTCGCGATGATAAGAAGCAATTTCATGTCGACACCAACTTTGAGGGAAGTCGTAAAACCATCGCCACCGCCACAAGTTTCATAAGGCAAGGAAGGACGGCATAGGTGAAGTTAAGCGCGCTAAGTGCCTCGGCCGTATTGGCCCCGCCCGGTGTGTAGCCCGCGCTTTCAAGATAGGGCAGGGCAGTGATTGCGGCGAGCGCCAGCGCAAGTTTTGAAACAAGGGCCCAGATGCCAAAGGCCTGCCCCGCAGGAAGGCCCGAGGCGGACAGCACCGTCGAAAACAGCGCGGGCAAGATCACGATATCGGCCCCAAGGGCTGCCCCGGACACAAGGCAAATCAGCGCGAATTCCAACGCGCCACCGGCCGGCAGTGCGGCCGCCCCGATAAAGCCTGCAATCGACAGGGCCATGGCCGGAAGCAAGATTTTTTTCGGCCCATAGCGGCGCACCGCCCACGACCACAAAGGCGCACAGACGCCTGCTGACAGAAAAAACAAGATCAGAAAAATACCGCCAAAGCCCGGCAAGGCCAGCCGATCTTCGACGAAAAACAAGAATAGCGTGGAGGTAAGGGCAACCGGCAGGGCATTGGCCAGTGCAAGGCAAAGAAGATAGATGCCGCCAGAGTGTTTGAGGGCAGCCATCGTCAAAGGCTGGGTGGGAAGCCGTTGGGTGGCCCAAAGGCTGCGCGTCAATGCCCATACTATCAGGGCGAACGCACCCAAGAGCCAGCCGAACAGCCGGTATGAAGCCTGCGGCCCAGCGATCAGCGCCAAAATCGCAGGGCCGATTGCTGCGATCACGACACCGATGATGAGGCCCGCCTCGCGGTAGGAGGCGATTTTGTAATGCCCGGCCGAACCGCCGCTTTCCGCAATCTCGACGCTTTGCCCGTAAATCAAGATGGTCGCGAGACTGTAAGCCGTGAACAATATGACAAGCGTCGAGATAAGCCAAAGCTCGGCGCGAAACAGCGGGGCCACGGAAAACAGCAACAAGAATCCAAGGCCAAGCCCAAAGACCGCAACCGCCGCAAAATGGCGCCGAAACCGAGGCCAGCGGTCAACCATCCAGCCAAGAAACGGGTCTTGCAAGAAATCCAGAAAACGGATGCCAATTAAGATCGTGCCGATGGTTGCTAGCGACAGTCCCAGTTCCGAGGTCGCAAACTGCGGCAAGTGAATATAGATCGGCAAACCGGCTGCGGCCAGCATGGCGGCGAAAAGGCCGGTTTTCCACTGGTCCAAGATCTGCATCAGCTTTGGCGAGCTTCGCATGCCGAACCACCCGCATCAAACATGGGTCAGTTCCACTTGCACAACATTGGTATGGCCCAAAGCAAAGGAACCGGCACAAGCGCCAAGGTAATAGCGCCAGCTTCGCAAGAAGCGGTCGTCATAGCCAAAGCGCAGGGCGCGCCCTGCTTGCGCCTCTAGCCGTTCGGCCCAGATGCGGCAGGTACGCGCATAATCCTCACCGAAACTGAAGGTGTTTTGTGTGACAAGGCCAGACTTGCGGGCAACGGCGGCAATCTGTGCGTTCGACAACAGCATGCCGCCCGGAAAGGTGTGACGGCGAATGAAATCGCTGGTGCGCCGGTAGGTGTCGAAATAATCGTCCGGCACGGTGATCACCTGCAAAACCGCCCGCCCACCTTGCGCAAGCCGCGCCTTGAGTGTGGCGAAGAACGTGGGCCAGTAGCGTTGGCCCACCGCCTCAATCATCTCGATTGAAACGATATTGTCATAGGTGCCGCCAGAGGCACGGTAGTCTTGCAACAAGATCTCGGCACGCCCGTCCAGCCGTGCATCGGCATAGCCCTTTTGGCTGGGCGAGATCGTTAGCCCGGTGACATGCCGGCCACGATCCGCCGCCCTTTCCGCAAAACCACCCCAGCCGCAGCCGACCTCCAGCACCTGTTCGCCCCCGTTGAGACGATCAAGAATGCGGTCATATTTCCGGTTTTGGGCCGATAAAAGATCATTATCCCCCGGCTGAAACAGGGCTGATGAATAGGTCATGCCCGGATCCAGCCAAAGCTGAAAAAACTCATTCCCGACGTCGTAATGCGCGCGAATATTACGCGCCGCCCCGCTGGGCGAATTCACCCGCATAAGCCGGTCAAGCGTGCGGAACTTCAGGTTTTGCCAAAATCCCGCATAGGCATAGCCCTTGAACTGATCAAGATTGAGGATCGCGATCTGGATCAGCATTTCAACCGATGGCGTATCCCAAAGTCCCTGAACATAAGTTTCGCCAAAGCCGATGTCGCCGCGCGCCAGCGTCGCCGTCACCACCGACCAGTCATGGATGCGCATCTCGGCTACCGGCGCACCTTGACCGAAATCGTGGCACGTACCTTCCGGGGTCCAGAGGCGCAGTGAGCCTTTGGTGATGCCTTCGCAGGTTGCCAAAAACCCGGATTTTATCTGGCCTGTCAAAAACAGCATCACGTCACCTCATGTGTGGGCGGGTTGGGGCGCGGGCGAAACACCGCGCGCTTCAGTTTGAGGCGCAGGGCTTGCCAGTGGATCAACAAAATGGTGCGCAGCGCGCCCAAAGGCCGGCGCAGCACCAAAGTCAGGATAGAGGCATTCGACAGCGGTTTGCGCCCCCCGGCCAGCGTTGCGAACACTCCCTCGGGGCCATTGCGAAACGCGATCAGGATGGAAATCCGCTTGGGCCGCATATCAAATGCGAAACTGTATGTGCCCGCCACATCTTGAAAGGGCGACACGTGGAACACCTTTTGCGCCACGATCCGGTCGCCGGGCAAGATCGGCGCAAACCCCGCTTTGGCGCAAAAATAGCTGTGACGATCGCCGAAGGTGTTGTTGACCTCGGCAATCGCCGCAATCAGCTCGGGGCCACGAAAAGCCAGCCAAAAGCTGACCGGGTTGAAGACATATCCCAAGAAACTGGGCTGGCTTAGCAGCAAGACGCGGTCATTTGGCGCAAGGGCAAGGCCGCGCTGGGCAAACACGCCCCGCGCCCAAGAAACACCGTGCCCGTTACCGCGAATGCCGCCATGGTGGCGGTCATGCACCGCAATCAGGTTCCAGCGGTTGCGCGAAAACAGCGCGGGGCCTGAATCCGCCTCTGGATCCAGCAGCACATAATCGACGCTATAGCGGAAGGTATTGCCAATCGCGCCGCGCCGCGCATGGGTGGTATGACCTTGGATATGTTCGGGCCAGACGTTCATGCGAATTGCCGATCAAAGCTCTGGTCAAACTGCCGGGCGATGCGCGCGGCAGAGGCGAAACCATCTTCGTGAAAACCGTGGCGCGTGTAGGCACCCGCAAACCAGGTGCGGTTCTGCCCCTGGATTTCGCGCAGCCCTGTTTGTGCCGTCAGGGCAAGGCTGTCGAACACCGGATGGCGAAACACCGTATCGTCGTAGATCAGATGATCGGGAATATCATCGGACGGGTTAAGGGTGACAAAAAGCGGGTCGGTTTCGGGAATATTTTGCAAACGGTTCATCCAATAGGTGACGCCGATGCGGGTTTCTTGACGGCGGGTGTCGGATTTATAGATCCAGCTTGACCAGCACGCCCGCCGTCGTGGCATCTGCGCCACATCGCGGTGCAAGATCACCCGGTTATCTTGATAGCGCATGTTGGACAAAGCGCGGCGTTCGGCGTCGGTTGGTGCCGCCAGCAAGCCAAGCGCCTGATCGGAATGGCAAGCGAAGATGACCTCATCGAACTGCTCGGCAATTCCATTGGCGAAAACCTTGACGCCAAGCCCGTCGCGTTCAACACGGGTCACGGGCGTACCCGCGCGCAATTTGCAACCCAACAGCGTCAGATGCGCTACCAGCCTGCGCACATATTCGATGCTGCCCCCTTGGACCGTCCACCACTGATGCGGTTGCGTAGCACTAAGCAGCGCGTGGTTGCGAAAGAAGCTTACCAGCGAGCGGGCGGGAAAATTGCGGATACCTTCTGTTGAGGTTGACCAGATCGCACCGCAGATCGGCATCAGGTAATATCGTTGAAACCAATCACCCATCCGCAGATCCTGCATCAGATCGCCGATGGTCATCGCATCATTTTTCGCCGCAGCCTCGGCCTTGGCATTGAAGGTGATGATATCGCGCATCATCCCCAAGAAACCGGGCCGAAAGGCGTTTCGTCTTTGTCCGACCATGGATGCGAGGTTCTTCAAACCATATTCGATCTTGCCGCTGTCTATGGTGACCCCAAAGCTCATATCGCTTTTTGCCACCGGCACATTCAGATCGTGGAACATGCGGGTCAGATGCGGGTAGTTGGCGTAGTTGAAAACGATAAAGCCGGTATCAACCGGCCGGTCGCCGTTAAGTCCGGCCATAACGGTACGCGCATGCCCGCCCATCCGGGGCTCGGCCTCGAACAAGGTAACGCGGTGGCGCGGCGACAAAAGATAGGCCGAGGCCAGACCCGAAATGCCCCCGCCAATCACGGCAATCCGTTTTGATAGCGGTGGCAGAGCATCAAACGACATGAACATCCCCCAGTTTTCGAAGATGTTACGCGCCAAACGGCAATCCGGATCAAAATTTTGATCCAATGCGCATGTGCTTGCGTATCAGGCACATGTTGAACACATTAGCCATGTCTGAAAGACCTGCTAGCCGTGCACCCAATGCCCTGGCCATGTCTTTGACGGCAAGACTTGTGAATGGTGATGGATTGACCAAGCCTGAGACGCCAAAGTTCAACGACCAGACTATGTGGATGCTGGCGGTGCGCGATCGGCGTGATCGCGCGGCCTTTGCGGAGCTTTTCGATTTTTTTGCACCCCGCCTGAAGGCTTTCGTTATCCGCTCGGGCAGTTCCGCCGCCCAAGCAGAAGAGATTGTTCAAGACGTTATGTTGACGGTCTGGCGCAAGGCGGCCCAGTTCGATCCGCACCGCGCGCAGACCTCTGCCTGGATCTATCAGATCGCGCGCAACCGGCAGATTGATCTGTTTCGCAAAAACCGCCGCCCGGTTCCCGAGGAATGGGAACATGAAAGTGACACACAGCCCGATGCAAGCCAGATCCTTGGGATCGAACAAGAGATGGGGCAGCTTAAACAAGCTCTTGAACGGTTAAAGCCGGATCAACGCGAAATGATCGAATTGGCCTATCTTGGCGAGCTGACACATCAAGAGATCCGCATGCAAACCGGCCTTCCGCTTGGCACAATCAAATCGCGTATCCGGCTGGGGCTGGATAGATTGCGACACGACTTAAAGAGAATGCGATAAGATGACCGAAATAACCCACCACGTTCCCGACGCCCTTCTTGCCAGCTTTGCGGCGGGCAGTCTTGCGCATGCGTTTTCAACGGTCGTGGCGGCGCATGTGTCGCTTTGCTCCGAATGTCGGGCCCAGTTGGAGGCCCACCAGGCCCTGGGTGGGGCGATCTTGGAGACACATGAAGAGGCCAAGCTGTCGGCTGATATCAAGACCAATGTCATGGCACTGCTGGATGCCCCGGCCGAACCTCAACAGACCTACCACCGGTCAGGCATATTTCCCGGCCCGGTCATGGCGGCGCTTAAAGGCAAGCCTCCGCGGTGGAAATCCTTGGGGCTGGGCGTGCGGCAGAGCATTTTGGCGGCGGATGAAGAAGGTTCGGTGCGGTTGCTTTTCATTCCACCCGGACAAGCGGTTCCCGACCACAGCCACAACGGGCTGGAACTGACACTGGTCCTGCAAGGCAGCTTCAGCGACGAAACCGGGCGCTTCGCGGTAGGCGATCTGGAGGTCGCTGACGAGCATCTGGAACATACGCCAAAGGCGGATCTTGGTGAGCCCTGCATATGCTTGGCGGCCACCGACTCGCCTTTGCGGTTCACCTCGTTTGTACCGCGCCTGTTGCAGCCCCTATTCCGCATCTGACGACGGCGCGATGCATCATCGGTCGCTACAGCACCGCCCAATCTTGAGCGGTGTTTTGTATTCAATTCCTTGGGCTCGGTTCAATCACGTTTTTGTGTGTGGTTGGGCCAAAGGCACCCCTCAGCCGTATCTCTTATGTGAACTGAAAATCGAATAATTCTTTCATTATGGAGAGCTACTATGAAATCCAAACTGACCGCCGTCATGGCCCTTAGCCTTGCCGCCTCTGCGGCGAATGCCGCCAATATTGTGGAAATCGCCGCTGGTGACGAACGCTTCACAACTCTGGTCGCAGCGGTGCAAGCGGCGGGTCTGGCGGAAACCCTGTCAGGCCCTGGCCCGTTCACGGTCTATGCGCCCCTGAATGATGCATTCGCCGCCTTGCCCGCAGGCAAGCTCGACACTTTGCTGAAGCCAGAAAACAAGGGGCAACTTACCAATGTGCTGCTTTATCATGTTGATGATCGCAAGCTGACGGCAAGCATGATCCCTGCCGGTTCTACCTACTTCAAGCCGGTTTTGGCAAGCGAACGTCTTTGCATTACGGCGGGAAGCGGCGGTGTGACAATCGCTGATGGCACTGGGGAAATGGCCAATGTTGTTGTGGCCGATATCATCGCCGACAACGGTGTGATCCACGTCATCGACAAAGTGCTGCTGCCCGGTACGCGACCGGCTTGCCACTGACGGATCTGGTGCCTTGCCGGATCGGCAGGACTCAGCGCCGGGGATTTTTATCATGGCCCGGATTGAATGCTGAAATCTCCGGCATTTTGTGTTATCGTGGGGCATCGAAGCCAGTCTGAGTCGCTTCAATTCCAGGCAAAACCTCTTAATAAAGCGTCCATGAGATGCTTCGAAGAACCGCCGCGGCAACGCGGCGGTTTTGCTTACGGGTTTTGTCGCAAACTTCTTGGGTGATCGGGCAAAGGTTACTCTGTCCGTTCTTGATACTGACCATCTCGATGGGGATCGGGCAACCGAAGGGCTTCAGCATGGCGGACATAGAAGAACACCGCGAAGATGATCACGCCTTGCGGAACCGCGTGCCTCTTATGCGGTGCTGCTCAAGCTAGGTCTCGTCGATCGACCAGCACGCAAGCCTCAAACGCCAAGGTTTACATCAGGGCCAATCCGACGAAATTGTCGGCAAACCCTAAGCCGCGAATTTCGTCACCCAGATTTTGCCGATGTATCAATTGTTCTAGGCAGAACTGAAAGCTGCCGCACAGAACCGATGACAATCTTGACGATGCCATCCGCAGCCCCGAGATTGGCGTTTGTTGATCAAAAACCCTGATCGGCCGTGATGCTATAAAGGGTGAAACGGCCGTTCTGAGCAATCTTCGTCAGAAATTGCGGTACTTTCAGATCCGGACCGAATTCATCAATCAAGAGCACATGTGTGAAAGCGCGCTCCCAATCTTGCCAGTAGTAACCTGCCGCGTCCGCGCTTTGGGCGGGGTTGAAGGCTCGCCGGGCATCGACCGCATGCAGCGCAGGGTGGGAATGGCCAATCCATTCCTCTTTTACACTGATGCCATGAACGCCTTGAAACAGTGTCGGGACAAAACTCTGTCGCATGAGCACAGCATAACCCTGAATATGCCACAACCGCTGGCGCTTTTCGTAACCTGGTGCGCGAAGCGGCAAGAGCCTGCTACCATAGGGCATGTCATTCAGGGTGACCGCAAGATCTGTTACTTCAGCATCGTGTTTTGCTGCGTACCGCTCAAACTCTACCGCGCGAATACCGATGATCGTGGCAAAAAACAAAAGCAGGATTATTGCCTGACGTGAAGAAATGTTTTTCCAACTGGTTCCGGCAAAAAAGAGCGCCATGACTATGACAGGCAGCCGGATGTGGACAAGGGCCACGCCATTAAGCCAGGCCGGTGCGAGAAGGGCCGCGACAAAAAGTGCTATAAAGGGGCCCTTGATCCGTTGGTCCAAAACCAGCCGCGGCCCTTTTTTGCTAAACACTGTCAAGAAGCAAACAATGAAGAGTGCAAAACCGAAGATCCCGAGGACCCAAAAACTGAAGCTTTCAAGGAAGAATAGCTCTGTCACCGGTGACACGAACGCGTGAACGACTTTGAGAAGCGGGCCGAACTCTGTACGGCTTCCTGCGACGTTTTCAGGCCCGGTGAACGTCACTGCGATCAGCCAGCCAAGCGGCAGAAGAAAAGGCAGCGCCATGACCGCGCCGGACAAGAGTGCTTGGCGCCACGAAGCCCCCGAATTCACCAGTTTTTGGGTCTCGCGGCCGAAGGCGGCAATGGCCAGCGCCATGAAGCCAAACAGGTGCATGAAAAACAGAACTGCGCCAAAAGGCACAAAGATTGCCAATCGCATTCCCAAGCTTTTGCGTTCGGTGTGCAGCCAAAGGGCCAGACCGAAAATGGCAAAAGGGACGGTGAACAAGAAATTCTGAAAGCCCCACATAAAAGCGGCGTTAAAGACGA
>JBAUHP010000002.1:0-2978 GCA_049680345.1 Albidovulum sp.
ATTTCGCCAAGCGCAAGGAAATGTATGGTGAAATGCAGCGGATGCTGCACGAAGACGGTGGCCACGTGACACTGGGCTTCCGCAATTTCGTGGATGCGGCGCGCAATGAAGTGCAAGGCATCACACCGCATGGCTCTGGCCCGCTGGGCTTCTATCAGGCACAGCGCACAGCTTGGATCGACGGCTGATGTTTTAGCCACCACTCCAAGGGACAGGCCGCCGGTGTGGCGGCCTGTCCTTTCTTTTATTGCAAAGTGATAGCGATGCGACAAGGCCGACGGTCCCGGACCGAAGTCAATACCCGGCCGATCCCAATCCGGCACCCGCGCCGTATGGTCCTGAACAGCATTGATGACAAAGGCGCCGCTGCCATCCACGCGGGCGTCAAACGCATCTTGTGGGACACGGGGATGCAAGTCGCCGACCCAGAGGCCCGCGCCTTGTTGATCGCCGCTGGTTGCCGCGATCTAAACGGGCGCCTGCACTATCCCCCTGATCTGATTGACAAAACGATAGAAACCATCCCGCGCCGGATCACGTTTTTCAACCAAGACGGCGATCGGGTGTTCGCCACCGACGATGCAATCCCGCGCTTTGGTACGGCGGTGAATTGTGTGCAGGTGCTTGACCCCCATAGCGGCGCATACCGCCCGTGCCTGTTGTCAGACATAGGCGATCATGGCCGTTTGCAAGAAGGGCTGCGCCATATCGATATCGCCGCTTCGCTTGGCTATCCGTCGGACGTGCCACCCGAAGAAGAAAGCCTTTTGTCAGCGCGTGCGCTTTTGGACACGACGCGCAAGCCGATCTTCTTTACCGGCCATGATGAACATATTGTCAAAAAGATCTGGGGCGAAATGGGTGGCCGTGTCGGCGGCATGGGTAACCTTGCGGCCAAGCCTATCGGACTGGATCTTATCGGGCCATTGTCACCGCTGAAGCTTTCGGGCGAAACCTGCCAGCGCCTGATCATGGCGGCGCGGCTGATGCTGCCGGTGGTGTGTTACCCGGCGATCTTTCCCGGAATGGCCTGTCCGTTGACGCTTGCGGGTGCCATTGCCCAGGCCGCCGCGGAATCATTGGCGGGCATTGTTATCAGCCAGCTTGTTCAGCCCGGCGCGCCGGTGATGTCGGGTTCATCCGTGATGCCCATGGACATGCGCCGCGCCGACATGGCGATCGGGTCACCCGAGTATACGCTGGCGGGCCTTGGGGCGGCCGATTACTTCACCTATATTGGCGTGCCGTCATGGGTCGGCAGCGGTTGCACCGATGCCCATAACATTGGCCCCCAGGCGCTAAGCGAGGTTGCCGCCAGCTTGCAAGGCACCGCCCTGGCGTCTTGCGCCCTGACCCATAATCTTGGGGTTCTGTCCAGTGGCAGGACCGGGTCGATGGAAATGCTGGTGCTGTGCGACGAGCTGGCAGGCATGACAACCCGTTTTGCCGCCGGGATCGAGGTTAGTGAAGAAACCATCGCGTCAGACGTGGTGCACCGTGCCTCGGCCGACAACAGCTTTCTTACCGATCCGCATACATTGGCCCGCTACGAGACAGGGATGTGGATGCCCACGCTTTTCAGGCGGGAATCTCTGGAGGATTGGCAAGAGGATGCGCAAGAACTGCCTGACCGGCTCCGCGACAGATTATCATCAATTCTGAATGGATCGTAGTATGCCCGAATATACCTTGTTTTGCGCCCCTGACACTTATGCAATGGGTGCCCATGCGGTGCTGGAAGAGGTCGGCGCCGATTACGCCATCCATTGGGTGCAGATATTTGCCCAAAACCCCGATCCTGCCTTTCTGGCCGCAAGCCCGCATTGCCGCACCCCGGCCCTGACCGGCCCCGATGGCCCGATCTGCGAGACGGGCGCAGTTGCGCTTTACATAGCTGAACGCCGTCCCGGTGCCGGGCTGGTGGTTCAGCCCGGCGATCCGAACCGGGGGCGGTTCTTGCAATGGATCCACTATCTTGCCTCAACGCTGCAGCCTGATGTGATCATCCAGTACCACCCCGAATTCTATATGCAGGCACCGCAAGACAAAGCCGCCCTAAAGGCCGCCTCAATGGCCAGATTGCGCGGCGTTTATGCGACACTGAACGCAGCCCTGACCGACGGCCCCTATTTCTTTGGCCAAGAGCCGACCGTACCCGATTACCTTCTGGCGCTACAGACCATCTGGGACGTGATCTTTCCCGCCGGGATAGAGGATTACCCAAACCTCGCGCGCCAACGCGACGCGGTACTGTCCCGCCCCGCCGTCCAACGCATGCTGGCGATGCATAAGGCCGAAGCGGCGCGGCGCAAAGCTATGGAATAGGCCGGGTGGTCAACTTTCCGGCGGGGCCACACTGGTTAGACCGATGGTGGGGCCAAGCCGGATCCCAAGCGCATTTATCATCCGCGCCCAATAAGCGAAGGATGAGACAATCTGGATCAGGTAGGAAATTGCCTTGTCCGAAAATCCGGCAGCCCGAAGCCCGGCGATGTCATCTTCTTGCATCGCGGCGGGCGCTTGTGACAGCTTTTGCGTGAACAGTGTCGCGGCCAGAACCGGGCCCTCAAGCACATCCTTCCAGCTTCCGTCGCGCAGGGCCGCAAGCCATAGTGCCGCCTTGGCATCATCGCCCAGATACATGCGAAAATTCTCACCGTGGTTCACGGCGGCGTAATTGCAGCCGCACAAGATGGCCACGTAGGTTCCGGCAAATTCCGCCAACCACGGGTCCAGCGGATTGTCGGGGTTGTGCAAGACGGCGCGGTAGTGATCATCGGCCGCAGTGATGGCAAGCGGCGTGTGCGACATGGCAAGGTAAAGGTTCTCAACCCGGCCATCGGCACCTTTGACACCGCTATAAGCCGCCGCAAGATCGCCGCGCGCGGCCTTTTGGCTTATGACCTCGACCCATGCGACTGGTTCCGTGTCTTTGGCCACGCCTACCTCCGTCAGATACCGATAGAGTGAAGTACCGA
>JBAUHP010000003.1:0-2775 GCA_049680345.1 Albidovulum sp.
AAGCCAGGCGTAAAAAAGCGGGACATGATCCCGTGCCACTAATCTGGAACCCGTGGGGCGGATCTCATCAAGGCCTTGTCGCCAAAAGCGGCTGACTGATCAGAGGCCGGATACATTTACGCAAGCCAGTGCGTCACACACGACAACCTTGCAATAGCGGGGCGGACCATACATTTTCCGAGGGCTTCCTTGAGCAACTCATTCTGCATGCTCATCTCCGCATACATCTTCTTCAGCCTGCGGTTCTGCTCGGCCAGCCGTTCGAACATGGCGATCGTCGCATCGGTGATCGTGATGGATAAATCCGCCATCTGCGCCGCGACCGTAGCGATCCGTCGCCGTTCGCCAAAATCGTTCAGCAAGCTCACAGGCGCCACAGCGCCCTCGCGCGCAAACTTGAGCAGTCGGTTCGGGTGGAGGCCATGTCCAAGGCTTGGCGGCAAGTCCAACGATCGCAGATATTTCAAGCGATTCAAAAGCGCAGCCATGTTGGCTGGGCTGGTCGAATGCGGATAGCCCCGCAACCACGTGAGCCGCGTTTGCCCTACAGATGGGTCATTCACCAAGAGCGCCTGCAAATGGTCACGCTGCTCCAGTGAGAGGACATCAAACAGCGCCGCGGCAGCCTCACGCCGGGCGCGCGCTCGGCCCTTCAAGGCGAGGCGCTCAAGCGTGTCTACGCTCGGTAATACCAGATGGTGCTTGCGCAAATCCGCAATCAGCGTCTCTACAATTTTCACGCCATGATCCGTTGCGAACGTCGCCCTCGTGGCGATATCCTCTGCCTGCTGCACATGTTCAGGTCCGAAAGGGGACAGCCCCAAATGGCGCATCGCGAGGGCATGGTGTTCATGCCGCGTATTTCGCCTGACGGCATAGTCGTCGAGAGAACAGGTGCCGACCTGAAGTTGTTCGGCAAGCCAGGCGATCAGTTCAGCTGGCGGCATCATACCTTCGCTCCACCCCAAGCCGGGGTAGCGCAGAAAGCAAATATGTACCGCAACACCAAGGTGGTTTTCGGCGCGGCGGCGAGTACGGATCAGATCAATGTCATCTCCGCTCAGCAGATAGTGACGGATCAAGGCTTCAGAATCTGTCGGCACCCCGAAGAGGTCCGCATACGCGCGGGATGAAAGAAGTCTACGGCCCATAAGGTTTCCTCAAAACGTTGTTGCAAGTTTGAAGACATCGAATATTATAGAGACTGATAAAAAGACACATTTGACGTGCCAATCTGGGTTCAGAATGGTCCTGTCAAATCAGGCCATAAAACGGCCGTTTTGGAGACGTAGTATCTGTATGAAGCAAGCAGCTCTTAGTGCGTTTTTCGCCACTCTCATCGCCACAGCCATCTTCGCTGGCCTTGGCTATTTCTTGGATTTTGGGGGAACGCTTATCCAAACGGCAATCTATGCCGCCATCTTCTTTGGCTTCATGGCAATCGCCAACTACTTTAGAAGCAGAGCGTAAAGCCGCGTTTGGATGTGCAAATAGCAATGACCCGACCCGGTGACATTCTCGGATATGCAAGGGTCTCCACCGCCGACCAAGACCTGTCCGGCCAAAAAGACCGGCTGCTGCAACACGGTGCCATTCGCGTGTTCGAGGACGTGATCTCCGGCAAGACGTTCAACCGGCCCGGTCTGGCGGCCTTGCTTGATCAGGCCAGACCCAACGATACCCTCGCTGTCATCCGCCTCGATCGCTTGGGCCGCTCACTCAAGGAACTTCTGGAAACCGTTGATGACCTCAAGGCCAAAGAGATCAACCTGATCAGCCTCGAAGAGCGGATCGATACGACTTCCGCCGCCGGAGAGCTCGTGTTCCATGTCTTCGGGGCCATTGCGCATTTCGAGCGCCGCCTGATCTCAGAGCGCACCAAAGATGGCCTGATCAACGCCCGAAAGCATGGTCGTAACCCTGGACGGCCGACATTGCCACCAGAGACAATCTCAGCCCTCCAAGATCTCGTCGGTGCCGGAAAATCCGTAGCCCAGGCCGCAAAACATCTCGGCATAGGTAGATCAACGGCTTACAAGGTCATCAGAAACACCACGCAGTAAGCCTCGTGCAGGCTTCGTTCTTCCTTAGCGTGGTTCTACGAAGAAACCTTCCGATGGGGCCCAATACGGGGGCCAAACGTCGCGATTGTGACCTATCGCAAACGGATTGGGGGCGACGGTTTCCCGCGCCCCCAGTCTATTGATATCCAAGCGGTGATCAGGCAGCGGTTACCCGAACCGCTGCAAACTTGAACTCGGGGATCTTCCCGTATGGGTCAAGTGCCGGGTTTGTCAGCATATTGGCGGCAGCCTCGACATAGGCGAAGGGCACAAAGACCATGTCCTCTGCCACGGCCCGGTCAGCGCGGGCCATAATGACAATCTCGCCCCGGCGGGTTTCAAGCCGCACACGCCCACCCGGTTCGACCCCAAGTTTGCGCAACGTTTTGGGGTTGAGCGAACAGTTAGCCTCAGGTTCAACCGCATCCAGCACCTTGGAACGCCGGGTCATCGACCCCGTGTGCCAGTGTTCTAACTGCCGCCCGGTGGTCATGATCATCGGATAATCGGCATCGGGCACCTCGGCGGGGGCAATCACATTGGCGGGGGTGAACTTGGCGCGCCCACCTGCCCGGGGGAAGCCGTCGCCAAAGACGATGTGCTGGCCCGGATCTTCCGGTGACAGGCTTGGGTAGGTGACAGCACCCTCGGCCTCAAGCCGGTCCCAGGTGATATTGTCGAGCGACTTCATGCCCTTTTTCATTTCGGCAAA
>JBAUHP010000004.1:0-7292 GCA_049680345.1 Albidovulum sp.
GCCGCCATCGCGGCAAACGTCACGGTGGCAAAGACCGGCAGCGTCTCAACCGCATTCATATGCGCGCGGAACAGCCGGTAAACGCTTTTGTCATAATCCGCATCGGGCATGGCACCGGACGCCAGCCCCGCCTTTGCCTTGCAAGCCCCCGAAAGTGGCGACAAAGCCAGGGCGATCAACGCAAAAAGGCACAAAGACACAATAGCATGGCCGTATTGGGCAAAATGTTCCATTCCGTCCTCCTACTCTGCGGCCACTTGCGCGCAGCCGTGGGTTTTCCATGCCTGTGCCTGTGTCAGATAGGACCAGCCAAAGGCATGATCCGTATCGCCGTTTTCTTGCTTGTGGGCCAGCCGCTGCAAGGCTTCATCCAGCGAAGGTCTATGCCCGATGGGCACCCACCACATGACAAAATGCATGCTTTTCAACAGCTCGAACCATTCGGCCCGGCGCTCGTAGAATTGCTTATGCACCGTCTTCCAGACGAAGGCTTCCAACGTCTCGACATTTTCCCAAACCGTCAGATTGGCGACAGTCTGCGGATCATCGCCAATGGCGTTTTCAGTGTTCCCCGTCCCCGGCTCGCCCGAGCCTTCCATCATCCACACGAAACCCGGCATCCGCTTGCCAAGGCCGTTGATCCGGTCAAGCGCCTCCATGAATTCCGCCACCCGCGCATCATCCGTGGGCGCGATCAGGCGACCGATGTTGAGTTCGGCAAGATGGTGGCCCGCGGGCTGCATTGGTCGTGAAATCCTTAATATTTGGTTAATTCTTTTTTCGTATTCGTTTTATTTCAATGGCTTGGGTTGATTTTCACGCGTGAAAACCCTGTGAAAATCACTCCGCCGCCATCGCCCCCATACGCCCGGTTTTCTTCGCCTTGATCCGGTCCTCGATCTCTTCGCGGAAATGCCGGACAAGGCCTTGAATCGGCCAGGCCGCCGCGTCGCCAAGCGCGCAAATCGTGTGGCCCTCAACCTGTTTGGTAACGGAAAGCAGCAGGTCAATCTCTTCAACCTCGGCCTCACCACGCACCAGCCGGTCCATGACCCGCATCATCCAGCCCGTCCCTTCACGGCATGGCGTGCATTGCCCGCAAGATTCGTGCTTGTAAAACTTCGACAGCCGCCAGATCGCCTTGATCACGTCAGTGGACTGATCCATCACAATCACGGCCGCCGTACCAAGACCCGAGCGTTGTTCGCGCAGCCAGTCGAAATCCATGATCGCTTCATCACATTGCGCGGCATTCAGCATCGGCACGGATGATCCGCCGGGGATGACGGCCTTGATGTTCTTCCAGCCGCCGCGCACCCCGCCGCAATGGCGGTCCAAAAGTTCGCGCAATGAAATCGACATCGCCTCTTCCACAACACAAGGGTTGTTCACATGGCCCGAGATGCCGAAGATCTTGGTGCCCACATTATTGGGCCGCCCAAAGCCTGCAAACCACGACGGACCGCGCCGCAAGATGGTGGGCACGACGGCAATGGATTCCACATTGTTCACCGTGGTCGGGCAGCCATAAAGCCCTGCCCCCGCCGGGAAGGGCGGCTTCATCCGCGGCATACCTTTGCGGCCCTCAAGGCTTTCCAGCAGCGCGGTTTCTTCGCCGCAGATATAAGCGCCTGCGCCGTGATGCAGATATAGGTCGAAATTAAAGCCCGACTTGCAGGCGTTCTTGCCGATCAGGCCCGCTTCGTAAGCCTCATCAATCGCGTCCTGCAATGCCTCACGCTCGCGGATATATTCACCGCGAATATAGATGTAGCACGCATTCGCCCCCATCGCGAAAGACGCGATCAGACAGCCCTCGATCAGCGTATGGGGATCATTGCGCATGATCTCGCGGTCTTTGCAGGTGCCGGGTTCAGATTCGTCGGCATTGACCACCAGATAGCAAGGCCGCCCGTCCGATTGCTTGGGCATAAAGCTCCACTTCAAACCCGTCGGAAAGCCAGCGCCCCCGCGCCCGCGCAGGCCCGAGGATTTCACCTGCTCAACGATCCAATCGCGGCCCTCGGCCAGAATTTTGGCCGTGCCATCCCAATGGCCGCGCTTCATAGCACCCTTGAGGCTGCGATCATGCATCCCGTAAAGGTTGGTGAAAATCCGGTCCTGATCGTTCAGCATAGTATCGTCCTTATGCCAGCCGGGGTTATTTCCCGGCCCGTTTTTGCCGCTGCCAAAGCCGCCATATTACCACGAGTGACCAAAACAGGGCCGCAAGTGCCGCAAGATCGAAGAGAAAGACAAACGATGGATCAAGCCCGATCCGTCCGCCCAACCATTGCGCCCCCAGCCACAAGAGGATGGTGGCCGCAATGACAAGGGCAACCATCCGCCCCGTTCTTGCTATTTCCACGTCTTCCTTGCTGGGGGTCATCATCTTCTTGGCTAGTAGACCTCGCCTTTACTCACCCGTTTGGAAAACTCGGTCGCGCCGCCCTTGGCCAAAACCCGTGCTTGCTTGACCCATTCGTCACGGGTTATCCGGCCCTTGAAGCCTTCCATCTTGCCATCCACCAGCGCGATATCCTTGGCTTTCCAAGACGCAATCTGATCGAAATGCCAAATGCCCACGGTGTTGAGCAGCTTCTCCAGCGCCGGCCCCACCCCTTTGATTTGCTTGAGATCATCGCCCTTGCCGCCGCGCGGTTTGGCAAGAAGCTCTGTCGTGGCGGCCGTCGTTCCTGTTGTTTTGGTCTTGTCCATCGCCGCATCAAGGCCGGTACCGCTTTGGGTTGCGCCAGATTTTGCCGTTTTGGCTGGTTTGGCCGCTTTCACAGGCTTTGGAGCAGCCTTGGCGGCTGGGGCCTTCGCGGTTTTGGTGGCAGCTTTGGCCGGGGCTTTTTCGGCAACGGTCTTCGCAGGTGCCTTTTTGGCGGCGGCAGGTTTCTTGGCCTCAGGTTTCTTGGCCTCGGCTTTCTTGGCCTCAGCTTTCTTGGCAGCAACGGCCGACTTCGCAGGCGCGGCTTTCACGGCCGCAGGTGCTGCGGAAACCAATGATGCGGCTGGTGTCACAGGATCAGCGGCTGCGGGTTCGGCCGCCGGTTTGGGGGCTGGTGCCACTTGTCGCGGTGCCGGTGTGGGGGCACGTTCGGGCATGGGTGCAAGTTTTGGCGCGGCATCTTGCCCACGGCCGGTGCAAAACGCCCAAGACAGGAATGCCCCGAACAAAACCAAGAACAAAATGCCAAAGAACAACGCCGTTCCCAAGGCATAATGCGCAAAGAATTTCAACAAGGCTGCGATCAGCACAGCCCCAATGATTGATACGATCCAGCAATTGCGCTGGCATGCTTTGTCCACAGCTTCACTCATCTTACATCTCACCCTTCAGATTTTTGCCTACATTTTCCGTCGTCAGAAATCATCCGTCACCTAGTTTTTAGCAAGTCTTCGTGCCTGTTCGGACCATTTATCGCGGCTGGCCCGGCCCTTGAAACCTTCAAGATTGTCATCGACCCAGTTCAGCTCGGCCTCGGACCAACCGGCCACTTGGTCGAAATGGAAAAAGCCAAGGCTGTGCAGCAGCTTTTCAAGCTTTGGCCCAACACCTTTGATCAGTTTCAGGTCATCCGCCCCGCCCTTGCGCGGCGCCTTGAGGGCGCGTGGTTTCTTGGGCTTTGCGGGCGCGGCGGCGGCCGGCTTGACGGCTTTGACAGCTTTTGCCGGCTTCGCGGTGGCCGGTTTTACCGCGGACTTGGCCGCTGGTTTGGCGGCCGCCTTGCCAGAAAGGCCCCGCCAAGGGGTCAGCAGCGGCACTTCGGTGCCGTCAATCCGCTTGATCCCGTCGCCCACGTCAACCGCGCGCTGGACCGAGGCATTATACTGCGGCCGCCCTGCTTCAAATTCCGTAAGGCTGGTAAGCCCCGACAGGGGCTCGGACGCGTAGCGCCCGTTTTGCGGCCCCGCGAGCGGCACTTTGCCTGCAGCCAGATCATCAAGGATGCGGCCAAAGATATCGGCAGTCAGATCTTCGTAATAATCCTTGCCGATCTGCGCCATGGGCGCATTTGTGCAAGCCCCCAGGCATTCAACCTCTTCCCACGAGAACTTGCCATCAGCGGACAAGGCATGGGGGTTGGCATTGATGCGTTCCTTGCAAACCTCAATCAGCGCCTCGGCCCCGCAGATCATGCAAGAGGTGGTACCACAAATCTGGATATGCGCAACAGAACCAACAGGTTGCAGCTGAAACATGAAGTAGAAGGTCGCCACTTCCAGTGCGCGGATATAGGCAAGATTGAGCATGCCAGCGATATGTTCGATCGCCGCACGGGTCAGCCAGCCTTCTTGTTCTTGCGCGCGCCACAAAAGCGGGATGATAGCGCTGGCCTCGCGGCCTTCGGGGTATTTTGATATCTGCCCTTCGGCCCAGGCGAGGTTCGCGGGCGTGAAGGCGAAAGAGGCGGGTTGGTCATGGTACAGGCGGCGCAGCATCAGCGATCAACCTCTCCGAAAACGATATCCATTGTACCGATGATGGCGGCGACATCGGCAAGCATATGGCCCTTGGCCATCCAGTCAATCGACTGCAAATGCGGAAAGCCCGGCGCGCGGATCTTGGCGCGGTAGGGCTTGTTGGAGCCGTCCGCCACCAGATAGACGCCAAATTCGCCCTTGGGCGCTTCAACGGCGACGTAAACCTCACCCGCGGGCACGTGAAAGCCCTCGGTGTAAAGTTTGAAGTGGTGGATCAGCGCCTCCATCGAGGTTTTCATGTCGCGCCGCGACGGCGGGGTGATCTTGCCGCGTGCAAGGATATCGCCCTTGCCTTCGGGGGCGCGCAATTTGGCGATGGCCTGATGGATGATCAAGACCGACTGACGCATTTCTTCCATGCGGCACAGATAACGATCATAGCAATCGCCATTCTTGCCCACCGGAATCATGAAATCGAATTCATCATAGCATTCGTAAGGTTGCGCGCGGCGCAGATCCCAAGCCATGCCCGATCCGCGCACCATAACGCCCGAATAGCCCCAGGTGAGGGCATCCTCTTCGGTCACGATGCCGATATCGGCATTGCGCTGCTTGAAGATGCGGTTTTCGGTCAAAAGCCCATCAAGATCGTTCAAAACGCGCGGGAAATCATGCGCCCATTGTTCGATGTCGTTCAAAAGATCATCGCTAACGTCCTGATGCACGCCGCCCGGGCGGAAATAGGCCGCGTGAAGGCGCGCGCCCGATGCGCGTTCATAAAACACCATCAGCTTTTCGCGTTCTTCGAACCCCCAAAGCGGCGGGGTCAGGGCGCCCACATCCATCGCTTGCGTGGTCACGTTCAACAGGTGGTTCAGCACCCGGCCGATTTCGCAAAACAGCACGCGAATAAGGGACGCGCGGCGCGGCACTACGACCCCGGTCAGCTTCTCGATCGCCAAGCACCAGACATGTTCCTGGTTCATTGGGGCGACATAATCCAGCCGGTCGAAATAGGGCAGGTTTTGCAGATAGGTGCGGCTTTCCATCAGCTTTTCGGTGCCACGATGCAAAAGCCCGATATGGGGATCGCAACGTTCAACCACCTCGCCGTCAAGTTCCAGCACAAGCCGCAAAACACCATGTGCGGCAGGGTGTTGCGGCCCAAAGTTAATGTTGAAGTTGCGGATACGCTGTTCGCCTGTCACGGCGTCTTTGAAATCGCCGTCCATCATGGATTAGCCTCCGGCTGTGGTGCGAACATGGCGAAGACTTCGGCCTCGGTCATGTTCTTGGTCTTGTTGCTGAACGCGTAGTTGTCTGGCTTGCAGTCGATGAATACCTGACTGGCCAGTTCAAATTGCGCGGGGTTTTCAAAGGCCTGTGCAGATACGTGCTGATGGGCCCCGTCTTGGGTTTGCCACACAAGCGACGAGCCGCAGGTCTTACAAAACAGCCGCTCGCCCCATGCACTGCCCTTGTATGAGCCAAGCGGCGCGCCCGGATCAAACGAGACCGAATCACCGCAATCAACCGCCATATACACGCCGCCCGTCCAGCGCCGGCACATCTCGCAATGGCAAATAGATGCGGTCTGTGCAACCGGTGTTGCGCTGAATGTACAAGCGCCGCAGAGGCACGAACCGGTCAATGTTTTGTTGCGATCTTTGCCGATCATCTCACAACTCCCCCATATTCATGCGCCAGCGCAACGGCACGTCGCCCATCGTCTGGCGAACAAATTCGTACTGCGGGGCAAGCAATTCGCGCGCCCGAAGCTGGCGGGGCATGTCCAAGGCGATGGTCCCCCCCGCATTCACAGGTTTGCCAATTGCCGCCGGATGCGGGGCGATGCCCAAAAAGCCGCAAAGCCGATCAATCGCCGCCTTGTTGAACATCGTCTCGTAAAACATCACACGCAGGTTGCTGGGCAAGACCGCCTGCGTCAACCGCGTGAGCGTGCCCATATAGTCGGAACGATGGCTTACAGGCGCTTCACCGCCGTCGGCCCATGTATCAAAAATGCGCAAGGCCTTTTGCGCAACAGCCTTGGCCATATCGGGCGCATCAGGTGCACGCCCGGCATTCATGCCCAGATGACGCTGCGCATTCATCCTGATATTGGACCAAAGCCGATCAATCGGATCGCGCAAGATGTACAAGAACCGCACCGATGGGCCCATCGCTTGCATCCTTGCCAGTTCAGCTTCGGGTAAAAGCGCGTAGGCTGGCGTGATATCACCGATCAATCGCGACCCCTGCGCGCGGCGCAGCAAATAGCCCCGGTAGCCACCGTCATCAGATTGATCTTGGGCAATGACGCCAAGCCAATCATCAAGATCGGCCAGTCTTTCGCGCAAGGCAACGGCTTGGACGGGGCTGGCCTTTACCAGTTGCGCCACCAGTTGATCACGCCGATTCTCGACCTTGCGCCGTTCATTCGCGCGGCGCGCGGCGGTAACGGCATCAAAGAAATGCAGTTCCTTGACGTCGGGCATCCGGCAATCGGGATGGCGCGACAGATATCTGTAAAGCCAGGTGGACCCCGCCTTGTTAGCGCCGAGGCCGAAAAGAATCGTAGGTTCTGGTTGCGGCGTGGCGATCACTTGCCTTTCGCCTCCTGCTTTTCATCGCCGGGCAAGATGTATTGGGCACCGTCCCACGGGCTCATGAAATCGAACTGCCGGTATTCTTGCACAAGGTTGACCGGTTCATAGATGACGCGTTTTTCAGCCTCATCGTAGCGCACTTCGGTATAGCCTGTGGTCGGGAAATCCTTGCGCAACGGATAGCCGCGAAAACCGTAATCGGTGAGGATGCGGCGCAAATCCGGGTGGCCGGAAAACAAGATGCCGAACATG
>JBAUHP010000005.1:0-7498 GCA_049680345.1 Albidovulum sp.
GCGGGTTTCATCGGTCATCTGGCAGCCGGCCCCGGAAAGGCGCTGCGAGGCGCCTTTGAAGACCATGATCAAGAAGATGCAATGGCCCGAAAACCGCGCCCGCGCCTCGGTCAGATCAAGGCCGGACATGCGCGCGAAAATGGTGATCAAGAACAGGCTGATCTCGGTTTCCATCCTGCTGACCACTGCGGCCACTTGCGGGCGGCGGCGGGCGGCGGCGTCGATCTCTGCCCACAGCGGGCCCTTCTCGCATTCAAGGTTATCAAGCCGGTGCCGGAAGGTTTCCAGCAAGGCCGAGGCCGGATCTTCAGAGGTCTGGATGATCTCAAAATCGCGCTGCACATCCGCAAGGTCGCGGTCGATCATCGCCTCTACTATCGCGTCTTTTGAAGGGAAATACCGGTAGAAATTACCCGCACTCATCCCCGCCGCGCGGGCCAGATCTTGCATCGAGGCACCGTCAAAGCCTTTTTCCGCGAAGGCCCGTTTGGCGCCTTCAAGGATACCGGTTATGCGGTCGTCATATAGATTTGCAATGTCGGCCATGGGCCAATCCAGTTGTGTGAATGAACGTTCATTCTCTAAATAGGCCCTGTTCACCTTAGGGTCAACTCTGCCGCCAATAATTTATCGGCAAGTTCTAACGCGAACCGCGCGAATATGTCTAGCCCCAAGGTTGATCGGGGTCGGGCAGGGGGATTGCATCCAAAAGCGCGCGGGTTATGTCTGATTGCGGGGACGCAAAGAGATCGGCGGCGGCCGCGCTTTCAACGATCATCCCTTTGTCCAGCACCAATATACGCCCGCAAAGCCTGCGCACCACCGACAGATCATGGCTGATGAAGGCCAAAGTCAGGCCCAGCTCATCCACCAGACCCGCCAAAAGGTTCAGCACCTGCGCCTGAGTGGATACGTCAAGGCCCGAGACGATTTCATCGGCCAAGATGAAATCGGGCCGCGTGGCGATGGCGCGGGCGATACCAACCCGCTGGCGCTGTCCGCCCGACAATTCATGCGGATAGCGCAGGCGAAAATCGCGGGGCAGGCCGACCTGATCCAGCGCCTCTGCCACCCGCGCGTCAATCCGGTCAAACCCGTGCAAGGCAAGTGGTCCCGCGATAATCCCGCCCACCCGGCGGCGGGGGTTCAACGACGACATCGGGTCTTGAAAGATCATCTGAAAGCGGCGGCGCAGCGGGCGCAGGGCGGCTTCGTCAAGATGGGTGATGTCTTGCCCGTCAAACCGGATCTGACCGCCGGTCGGCTGCAACAGCCGCACCATGGCCCGCCCCAATGTCGATTTGCCCGAGCCTGAGCCGCCGACAATGCCCAAAACCTCACCCTTTTCGATTCCAAAGCTCAGGCCGCGCAAAATCTCAATGCGCGGGGCCATGCCGATCAGTGGCTTTCGCGTCATATCGGGCAGCGACAGGTGCAAATCGCTTATCTCGTAAAGCGGTCTATCCATGCGGCCAGCCCCGATCTGCGCTGGCAACTTCGGCGCGCACCGCCTTTATCACCGCATCGGGTACGGGTAAAAGCGAGGCTTCGGGCCGGGTATATTGCGGGGTCGCGGCCAGAAGGGCGGCGGAATAATCGTGACCCGGCGCGCGGAAGAAATCCCCCACCAAGGCGCGTTCGACCACCAGCCCCGCATAAAGCACCGACAGGCTTTGGCAAACCTTTGAGACCACGCCAAGATCATGGGTAACGAAGATCATCGCGGTGCCGTGGCGGGCCTGCATGGCCGCAATCAGCCGCAAGATCTGCTTTTGCACGGTCACATCCAAAGCGGTTGTCGGCTCATCCGCGATGATCAGCTTTGGTTCGGCCGCGAAAGCTGCGGCGATCAAGATGCGCTGGCGCATTCCCCCCGACAATTCATGCGGATAGCTGCGCATCACCCGGCCCGGATCGGCGATCTGTACCTCTGCCAGCAAGCTCAGTGCGCGCGCATCAGCATCGCCGCGCCGCCAGCCCAAGATATCGACCAACCGGTCGGTGATCTGCGGCCCGATCCGCCTTGATGGGTTAAGTGCTGTCAGCGGATCTTGCGGAATAAGCGCGGCGCAAGCGCCGATCTTGCGACGGCGCTCGCGCGCGGGCAGGGTCAAAAGATCGGTGCCGTCCAGCCATATCTCGCCTTCCACCACCTCGACCGAGGCGGGCAATATCCCCAAGACCGCCTTGCCGATCATCGACTTGCCAGCCCCACTTTCGCCCACCAGACCGTGCACCTGCCCGGCCGCTACCTGCAAGGAAACCGCGCGCAAAAGCCTTGTGCCGCTGCCTTTGAGGCATAGTGAAAGATTGCGGATATCCAAATAGGCGCTCATCGCAGCACCGGATCGAAACGGTCTTTCAGACCTTCGCCCAACTGGCTGAAACTCAGCACCGTCAAGAACAATGTGATCAGCGGAAAGACCAGCACCCACCAGGCCTGATGCACCGAAATGCGCCCCTCTGATATCATCCCCCCCCAGGTCGGGAAATCGCTGGAAAGCGAGAGGTTCACAAAGCTCAAAATCGCCTCGACGATCACCGCAATCCCCATTTCCAAGGTCAAAAGCGCCACGATCGTCGGCAAGACATTAGGCAAGATCTCGGTCAGCATCGTGGAAAACCGGCCGCGCCCGGCGACCTGCGCCGAGGCCACATAATCCATCGCCCCTTGCGCCATCGCTTCGGCGCGGATGACGCGGGCAAAACGCGTCCAATCAATGATCACAATCGCAAGGATCACCGACGAGAGGCCGGTGCCCAGCACTGCAATCAGCAATATGGCGAACAGCACCGGCGGAAACGCCATCCAGATATCAATGAAGCGCGAGATGATGCGATCGGCCCAGCCGCCGTAAAACCCCGCAATCAACCCAAGAGCCGATCCGATAAGGCCGGTCAAAACCCCCGCAACCAGCGCCACCGCCAGCGCAATGCGCGCGCCGTGCAAAATCCGGCTTGCCACATCGCGCCCCAGACTATCGGTGCCCAAGGGAAAGCCATCGACCGCCCCCGCGACCCAAAACGGCGGCGCGCGGCCCGCGAAAAGATCTTGCGCCAAAGGGTCTTGCGGGCTGATCCAGGGTGCCAGTACCGCAGCCAGCCCAAGCGCCAAAAGCCAGCCCCCCGATAGCCACAACTTCAGCCCCAGCTTGGTCCGCAGCGCCCCCCGCGCATCTGACACCACATCAGCCATGCCGCAGCCTTGGGTTCAGCAGCGCATAAGACATATCAACCGCCAGATTGATCAGCGTGAACAGCAAGGCGAAGAGGATCACAATGCCTTGGATCAATGGCAGATCGCGGTTGATCACCGCATCAATGGCCATATTGCCAAGGCCTTCATAGGAAAACAGCCGCTCAATAATCACCGTGCCGCCGATCAAGAAGGTGAACTGGACCCCGATCAGCGTCAGCGTCGGCAAGACCGCATTGCGCAACGCCTCGCGCAAGATCACCCGGGTTTCGCCGTAACCTTTGGTGCGCGCCAGCGTCACATAATCCAGATGCATGGTTTCTTTCAGCGATTGCTTCAAAAGCTGCCCGATGATCGCGGCCAAGGGAATGGCCAGCGCCAGCGCGGGCATGAACATATGGCTGACCAGATCAAGCCAGATGTCAAAGCGCCCGCGCAAAACGCTTTCAACCAGATAGAACTGTGTGGTGAACGGCAAGTCCAGCGAAGGCGATACCCGGCCCGAGATGTGAAAGACCGGCATCAACACCCCGAAGGCCAGGATCAGCACCAACCCCCACAAGAAATCCGGCACCGAAAGCGCCATGCCATTGCCGACATCAATTGCGGTCTCGGTGCGGGTGCCGCGCAGCCGGGTGCCGATAAGCGCCATCACTCCGCCAAGCATGACCGCGATCACCAAGGCCATCACCGACAGCTCTAACGTGGCGGGCAAGCGGCCCAGGACCAGCGCCAGAACCGGTTGGCGAAGGGAGATGGAGGTGCCAAAATCGCCCTCCATCACCCCGCCAAGCCAGATGAAGAACTGCGCCGGTATGGATTTGTCAAAACCGTATAGTTCCTTCAACCGCAAGATATCGGCATCGGTTGCACCGGGCGGCAGCATCATCGCAATCGGATTGCCCGGCACCACCCGGATCACGAAAAACACAATCACCGCCACCCCCAAAAGGGTGATGGCGGTGGTCAAAAGCCGTGTCATAAGGGCGCGGATAATCTGCATGTTTGGGCGGGACGCCGGGTCATCCCCGGCGCCCCATTTGGATCAAGCACGGGTCATCAGATGCGGCAACAGTGCACCCGATGCATGTGGCGTGACCTTCACCCCCGGGGCCGACAAGATCGGCTGCACATATTGCAACAAGGGAATGACCAGCGCGTTTTCGGCAATATATCTGTCAACCGTCTTCCAGCCCTCGATGCGGCTCGCCTCATCCGTCTCGCCCCACAAGGGGCCAATCATGCCAATCAGATCTTCGCCGTCCCAGACCGAATGCGGCGACGGCCCGAACATCGCAAATCCGGTCGAGGTGGTTGGGTCACCCACCGAATTGCCCCAGTTGTAGAAGGCGGCCGGTGCAAGCTGATCCGCCGCGCGCAGCTCATAATGTTTGGCGATCTCGTATACCTCGATCTCGGCCTCGATGCCCACCTTGCGCCACAAGCCGACAATCGCCTGGATCATCTCATAATCCTTGGGTTTGAAGCCCTTGGTAGTCTGGATGGTGAAGCGCACCGGGTTATCGGGGCCAAAGCCCGAAGCCGCCAACAGCTCTATCGCCTTGGCCTCGTCATAAGGCGTGGTGATTGAGGCATCATAGGCCGCATATTCGGGGGTCTGCAGCGTATCAATCGGCACGCCGTAGCCCGACAGCAACTTTTCGATGATCAGGGGCTTGTTGATCGCATGAACCGCCGCCTTGCGCACATTGGGGTCAAGCATCGCGTCGATATCATTCAAGAATATCATCCCGATGTCTGAGATAGGGGCGGCGGTGCCGGTCAGCGTTGCCTTGAGGCGGTCAAATTCTTCGTAGGGCACTTCCAAAGTGACATGGGAATTACCCGATTCCACCTCGGCCACCCGCGCTGCCGCATCGGTGACGAATTTGATCGTCACGGTTTTGAATTCGGGCGCACCACCCCAGTAGTTTTCATTGGCCTTAAGCCGCACGAAGGCGTTTTGTTCAAACTTCTCAACCATATAGGGGCCGGTTCCGATGGGGGCCGCCTCAAAACCCGCAGCGCCCACCTTTTCATAATAGGCCTTGGGCAGCACATAGCCGGTCAAGAAGCTCATCCATTTGAAGATCGTCGGCTCAAAGCGCAAAACGTCGCCGGTAATCTTGTTGCCATCAATGGTGAAATTGCCAATCGTCGACCAGATGAACTGGATCGGGTTGCCGGTGGCCTCGGCCCCCGCGCGGGTCAGCGACCAGACCACATCCTCGGGCGTGAAGGGCGATCCGTCATGCCATGTCACACCTTCGCGCACCGTCATCATCACCTTGGTCTTATCGTCATTCCAGCCCCATTCGGTGATCAGCCCCGGCGCGAAGCTCAGATCCGGTGCCTGGGCGATGAACATATCAAAGACCGACTGGTAAATCCCCTGAATCGTTGGATTTACTGCCGATGGCCCGACCGTCGGATCCCAGGATGGCAGGTTGACGTTATAGGCGATCACAAGTTCGTCGATGGCTTGTGCGAATGTCGCGGCCCCGGCGCTGGACAGGGCCAGGGTGGCGGCGGAAAGTTTGAGAAGGCTGCGGCGGTTGATGTGCATGATCGTGGTTCCCGTTGGTTGAAGGTTTTTCATTAGTACTTTGATATGGATATGGTTTTCGCCAGATACTGCGCCAGAAGGTGCCCCGGTCCGGCCCCGGTTCCGGCGCCCGGCCAAACGGCTGCCCCGGTCAGGTAAAGCCCCGCGATCGGCGTCGTCCCATCGGCATGACCGCGTAGCGGGCGAAACATGAAATGCTGGCCAAGATGATGGCTGCCGCACAGCTGATCGCCGCCTATAAGATTGGGGTTACCGGCCTCCAGATCAGCAGGCGTTACGATCTTGCGGCCCAAGATCTTGTCGCGGGTGCCGGGCGCGTAACGCTCAACGATATCCAAGGCCCGTTCGGCGAACGGCTCGGCGGCACCCGGCCAGTCCTTGGCGGTAATCTCGCCCTTGGCGTCGCCCAAGATGGTGCCCGGGGCCATCCGCACTTGCAGCCACAGCACATGCTTGCCTTTGGGCGCGCGGGAAGGGTCAATCGCCGTGGGCTGGCCGACCACCACCACCGGGTCACTTGGCAGCTGCCCCGCTTTGGCTTGTTGATAGGTCTGTGCCATCTGGTCCAGCGACGGGGCCAGATGCACATAGGCAAAGCGCTGCAGATCCTTGCCCGCTGTCCAATCAGGCAGGCCGTCCATCGCCAGATGGATCATCATCGTACCCGGCGCATGCGAAAACTTCGCCATGCCGCGATCAAAGCGCGCGTCATCGGTGGCACCTGTCAGGGCGCCCAGATTGGCTGGGGCGACATTGGCAATCACCACCCGGCGCGCCATCACTTCGCGCCCATCCGCAAGCGCCACGCCCACCGCGCGCCGGCCTTCGCGCAAGATGCGGGCGACGGGCGCGTTGCATTCAACCTGCCCGCCGCGCGCCGTGATCATCGCCACCAGCGCATTGGACATCGTATCGGCCCCACCACGCCCAAGCACCATGCCAAAGCTTTGGTTGGCCATCGCCTCCAGATAGGGAAATACGGCCCCCCCCGCGATGTCGGGCGCAAAATCCAGATGCATCCCCCAAGCGGCCAGCATCGCCTGAACCTTCGGATGCTCAAACGTCTGTTCCAGCCAGCCGCGCGGCGAGGACAGCAGGAAACCCAACAGATCAAAGCTGCCCTTCGTGCCTTTGGCCCGCCACAGGTTAAAGCCAAATCGTGCAAATGCACGCTTCTTCATCGGGCTTCCCAGCAGCGCGAATATATGTGCAGCCTCGCTTGGGAAATCGGCCAGAAGCCGGTCCCATGTGGCCGCATCCTTGTCCGACAAAGCCGCTATGCGCGCGCGGGTGGCGGCCCGGTCAGTTGACACCCCGCACCAATCGCCATCGTCAAAGACCGAGGCAAAACAATCAGCCGCCGGGGCAAATTCAAGGCCGTGTCGGCCAAGTTCTTCGCCATGTTCGCGAAAAAACGCAGATCCGGCAAAAAGTGACAGGTTCATCGCCGCCCAATCGTGGCGGTAACCCGGCAAGGTATAGGCCCCAGAGCGCACCGCGCCGCCCGGCGAATCTGCTTGCTCATAGACCGCCACGCGCCATCCTTTGGCGGCAAGATGTGCAGCACAAGCCAAGGAATTATGCCCCGCCCCGATCAAGATTGCATCATGGGTGTCTTGCACGTTCAGCCCCCTCTGCCGTGGTCAAGATATTTGCAAATGCATTTAATTATGTCTAGCATTGATTCCACATCAACCTGTCGCGCAATGATCCGCGACAGCCAGGGAGGGCTATTA
>JBAUHP010000006.1:0-10016 GCA_049680345.1 Albidovulum sp.
TTGCAATCATAAGGGACAGGGGGTAAATGCCCCACCAAGTGCCGGCGTAGCTCAGTTGGTTAGAGCACTAGATTGTGGATCTAGGGGTCCCCCGTTCGAGCCGGGGCGCTGGTACCATCACCCCCCCCCAAATATCATTGTGGCATGTTCTTGGGGGTTTGATGCCCGCAAGGGGGCTGTCAGCCGGTAAATCACATGGATAGAGAGCCTGCGGCGGCGTCTTGCCGCCCAAAGCGCCGATTGTCTCGGCGGTTCCTTACCTATTAAGGCAAAAGTATAGAATTTGGCCCAATGATGCCATGGAATGGCCATTCTTCGCAGGTTACTAATGTGAAACAATAGGCAAGAGCAGCCACTATTACCACTGAATAAGACCTAGACGGGGGCGTGGAGCAGGTGAAAGAGACTTCTACGAAAAAGGCATCGGGCGAACCGAATGCGTACCGCGTAGCCTTGCGCTCGATCTGGCCCAGCCTGATTATTGCCGGGGTCTTTTCGGCTATTGTCAATATTTTGATGCTTACCGGTTCTGTCTACATGCTGGAGGTCTATGACCGGGTGCTGGGCAGCGGGTCGGTGCCGACGCTGATGGGGCTTTTCACCGTTGTCGTCATCTTGTTCGCATTCCTGGCCTATTACGACTTTTTGCGTGGCCGCATATTAAGCCGCGCGGCATTGCGTCTGGACGGCAGGCTTGGGGTCACAACCTTCGGGGCCTGGCTGCGCGCCGGGCGCGAGGCGGGTGGCAACGGGCGCGGTATGCAGCAGCCCTTGCGGGATCTGGAATCTGTGCGCGGCTTTCTTTCAAGTCCAGCCGTAACCGGTATTTTCGATTTGCCCTGGATGCCGCTTTACCTTGCGGTGTTGTTTTTGGTTCACCCCTGGCTTGGCTGGGTGACGGTTGCGGGTGCCTTGGTGGTTATTGCTTTGGCGCTGGTCAACCGGATGATGACCCGCCGCGCGATGGAGCAGGCTTCAGGGTTCGACATGACAGAGCGGCGCTTTTCTGACCGCAGTCAGGCCCTTGCCGCCGCATTATTGCCGATGGGGATGGAGCGTGCCTTGACGGCGCGTTGGAACAGCTTGCACGCCGCCACCCTGGCGGGCGGGCAGCGCGGGGCCAATGCCTCTGAGGTGCTGGTCGTGTCTTCGCGGGCGTTTCGGATGCTGTTGCAATCGGCGATTTTGACGCTTGGGGCCTTGCTGGTGATCCGCGGCGAGATGTCGGGCGGCATGATCGTGGCGGCCTCTATCATCTCGGGGCGCGCCCTTGCGCCGGTGGATCAGGTGATCGGGCAATGGCGTTCAATCGGGCGGGCGATTGAAGCCCATCGCGGCCTGGAGGCATTCTTCGAGGGCGAGGCGCGCAAGCCGGTGGTCGAGCTGGTCGATCTGCCGCGCCCATCGGGCAATATAGAAGTGGCGCAACTGAGCAAATATGCCCCGGCAAGCCAGGCTGGTGCGGCGCGTGCGCATATCTTGAACAAGGTCAGCTTTTCGCTTGAATCGGGCGATGGGCTTGGTGTTATCGCCAATTCGGCAGCGGGCAAATCAACGCTTGCGCGGCTTCTGGTAGGGGCATGGACCCCGGATTCGGGTGAAATCCGCTTTGATGGTGCCACACCTGACCAGTGGGATCCCGATAGTCTGGGCCGCGCGATTGGCTATTTGCCGCAATCGGTGGAACTGCTGCATGGCACCGTGCGCGACAATATCTGCCGTTTCGACCCCGAGGCGGAAAGCGCCGATGTGATTGAGGCTGCAAGGATGGCAGGGGTTCATGACATGGTTCTGGCCTTGCCGGACGGTTATGCGACGGTCGTGGGCGGCCAGGACACCCCGCTTTCGGGCGGGCAGGTTCAGCGTCTGGGCCTTGCGCGGGCGATTTACGGCAGTCCATCGGTGGTGGTCTTGGATGAACCAAATTCAAATCTGGATGCCATGGGCGATGCCGCCCTTAACACCGCGATCATGAAAATGCGCGAGGCAGGCACAACGGTGATTGTCATGGCCCACAAGCCCAGCGTTTTGAGTGCCTTGAACAAGATCATGATCTTGCAGGGCGGATCAATCGCGGGCTTTGGCCTGACCGAGGCGATCTTGGGCTCTGCCGGTCCCGAACTGACGGCGCCATCGAAAAGCAATATCTTGCCACCTGATCCGATCGTCTCGTCGTCGTCGCCGCAGCAAGGCCATGGGCCTTATGGCGGTGCCTCCCAAAACAAACCCCGCCCGCCTGCAAATGATCCTTTGCCGCGCAGCAGTCACCCGGTGTTTAACCAATGGCGCAACTAAGCATGAATATTCCGGCCAAAACGGGGCTTATCAAAACCGCGCTTGCCAAGACGGTTGCGGCGCGGGGGCAGCCGCGTGCGCAAGGCATGGTGGCGGATTTGCGCGATGATGTCACCTCGCCGATGATTGCCGGTGGTATCGGTTTTGCCGTGCTGCTGGTCACTTTGGTGTTGTGGGCGAATTTCACCATGATTGCGGGCGCTGTCATTGCGCATGGTCAAACCGTGGTTCACGGCAAACCGAAGATGGTGCAAACGCTGGACGGCGGGGAAGTGGCCGAGATTTCCGTCAAAGACGGCGACAAGGTTGCCGCAGGGCAAGTGATGTTGCGGCTTGATCCGACCGTGGCGCAGGTTAACCTGAATATCGCAAATACCCGCCTGACCGAGGCACTGACCCGGCGCGCCCGGCTGACGGCTGAGCAACTTGGCCTGTCCGAACCGGATTTCAATTTTTCGGACCTGCCGATTGCGGTGAAGGTCAGTGCGCAGCAAGAAGAAGGCCAGCGCCAGATCTTTGCGGCCCGGGCGGCAGTGCTGCAGGGGCGGCGTGACAAGCTGACTGAAACCCAAGGGCAGGTCGAAGCGCAAATGGCCGGAACCGAAGGGCGGATTGCGGCCGTGCAACATCAGATCACGCTTATCGAAAAGGACATCGCCAATATCCAGTCGCTGGTGGATCAAGGCCTTGCCAAGGAAAGCCAACTGACCGCGCTGCAAAGCCAACAAGCCGATTTCACCGGGCAGCTGGCGCAGCTTCAGGGCGAACAGAACCGCGCGCGCGCGCAGTTGCGTGACGCCGAGATTGAGACATTGCAAAGCGAACGCAGCTTTATGGAAGATGTGGTTGTTGAGCTGCGCGAAGTCACCAATACGGTTGAAGAACTGACCCTTGATATCGTCAGCAGGCAGGCCCAGCTCAAGCGCACCGACATCCGCGCCCCGGTTGACGGGATTGTTCATCAGCTGCAATTCTCAACCGTTGGTGGGGTCGTGGGCCCCGGTGCGACCATCTTGGAGGTGGTGCCGCTTGATCAAGGCGTTGATTTCGAAATCCGCCTTGACCCGCGCTATGTTGATCAGGTTCATGCAGGCCAAAAGGCGCGGCTGGTTCTATCCGCCTTTTCGCGCGCCACAACCCCCGATCTGCACGGCGAAGTGGTTACGGTGACACCCGATGCCATCGCTGATCCGGTGACCGGCGCGCATTATTACGGGGTCAAGATCAGCATCCCCGAAGAGGAACTGGTGCAGGTTTCCAGCCTTGATATCTTGCCCGGCATGCCGGTTGAGGCATTTTTGGAAACCGGCGAACGTTCGGTAATGACATATTTGCTTAAACCACTGACCGATCACCTGAGCCGCGCTTTTCGCGAATGAAAGCCCGGCGGCGGGGCCAGCTTTGGCCCCGGGGTGAGGTATCTTGGGCACATATATGTGCCAAATCCCTAACAAATCGCCATGACGCTTGCGACAAAGGGGAGGATTGGGCACTCTGGCCGCCAAATACCCCAAAGTGGGTAAGCCACCATCGCCAAAGATGGGGTTTATTGAGGCCGGAGTAGAGTAATGACAATTGACGCAAAGGGCAGCCTTGGCTTGTCCAGATTTGGGATGATGGCCCTTGTGGCCTTGGGAAGCCTTTCAGCCTGTGCGCCCGAAGTGCCCTTCGACAGCCCCAAATTCCCTTTCGCATCCAAGTGGCGTAAAAGCCAGCCGGGATCACCGGTGTTGCTGGCCAATGATGCTTGGTGGGAAAAGCTGCAGGACCCGAAGCTTAACGCATTGATGGCGCGCGCGCTGACCGGCAACCTTACCATTGCAGCCGCGCGCGAACGCATCACCTTGGCGCGTGCGGAACGCAAAGCCATTCCACGCGCCGCATTATATTCGCCCTCGGCCTCAATCGAACAACGTGGCGGCTCCGGCACCACGCCTTTCGAGGTTGGGGAAGCCGATTTTGAAGTGAACTGGCTTTTGGATCCGTGGGGCGGGCGGCGAGCCCGGCTTCGCAGTGCTGCCGCCAGAATTGCCGGGGCCGAGGCAGAACGCGACGCGGCCCAGCTTTTGGTCTTGTCCAATCTGGCCAATGCCTATCTTGAACTGCGTTACCGCCAGACACTTTTGGCGCAAGGCCAAGCTGATTTGCGCAGCCGCAACCGCACGCTTGAATTGACCCAGCAATTGCAAGAGGCGGATTCGGCCACCAAGACCGACACGACACGCGCCGCTGCCCGGGCCGCCGAAATCGAGGCGACGATACCGATTTTGCGCGCGGCGATTGCGGCAAAACGAAATGAAATTGCGGTTCTGGCCGGGGTGCAACCCGGGCAGTTGGATACCGATCTTGGCAGTGGTGCGCAGCCGCGCCCCGGGATTTCGCCGCAAATGGGCATTCCCGCAGACCTTTTGCGCAACCGCCCCGACATCAAGATCGCCGAACAGCGTTACTATGCAGCCCTTGCCAATCTTGGCTCTGCCCGCGCCGACCGTTTTCCGCAGTTGTCGCTGGTGGGGACAATCAATCTGGCGTCAATCAGCGGCGGTAGCACCACCCGGCAATATGCGTTTGGTCCATCACTCAGCCTTCCGACGCATAACAGCGGTGCGGTTGAGGCGCGCGAATCCGAGGTGCGCGAAGCCCATACGATCTGGACGCAAACCGTATTGAGTGCGCTTTTGGAAGTTGAGAACGCGCTTTTGGATTATCAGGCGGTCAGCCAATCGCTTTCGGCCACGGGGCGTTCGGCGCGGCTTTACCGCGAGGCCCGCGAACAAGGGCAAACGGTATTTTCGGCAGGCAGTGCCACACTTAGTGATCTGATTGACGCTGATGCCGATGTGGCGCGGGCCGATGCGGCCCAGGCCGATGCGCGTTTCCGCCAAGCCTTGGCCTATGTGGCGCTGAACGTACAGATCGGGGCAGGCCACGGTGTAGGTGAGCGGCCTGCGAATTCGAATTAGGCCCGTTTCAATAAGCCCGTTTCAATAGGCCCGTATCAATAGGTTTGTGCCCCGATCGGGGGCGCTGACCAATCAACCTGTCGATAATCAATGTCGCGGTCCCAATCGGTGAAGGTTGGGAAAAGCGGCGCGATTTCATTGGCAATGACCGCGCGCATATCAAGGCCGGGCACTTTGAGCTGTTGCCCGGCGTGGATAACCGCTTCGCCCTCGGCCAGGTGCCAATTATGTTGCGAATTTTGCCAGTAAGACAGGCCTGTGTAGTGATTATGCGAGCGCCTCTCATGCGCGGGGTTCGCATTTTTCAGGTAAACGCCGCTATGGCCGCCGCCGTAAAGGACGCAGTTGTGGTAGGAATGACGCTGCGAACTGCCCTCGGGGCCAAGCAACAGGGCTTGCGGGACCGCATCGGGATTGGGGACTGATCCAAGGGTCAGGTTCCAATACCAAAAGGTGCCATTGGCCACGGGGTCGCCACTGCCATCAGCGCCACCCAAATTCGCACCTGCGGGGATGTTTTGTGACGCCAAAACCCGATTGTCGCCACCGCCCGCCGGGGCATCCAGATCGCAAAAGGCGTAGAATATGCGGCTTGCCTTTTGGTAGGTCGAATAGCCGCCGGTATTTTGGCAGCGCACCCCATATACCAAGATCCGGTCAGATCCTTGATAGAAGTTGAACTTGTTCGCATGCGCTTCCCATGCGCTGTCAGCGAATAGCGAAAATGCCAGAATTGAATCGCGCAGGCCGAAGAACCGGGCGGGGGATTGCGATATCTCGCTCAGGTGCAGGAACCGCAGATCGGCGTTGCTGCAATTGTTCAAAAACATGCCAAAAGAGCCGCGCACATGATCAAGGCTGAAATTGTGCATTTGAATGCCGGTCACATCGCGCAGGTACAGCGCCCCTTCACCGCGCGCGGCCGTCGATAGGGTTTCGCCAATCCGGCAATGGGTGATCTTGAGATTATGGGCGCCGGCGCCATTGGGTTGGCCACCGATATGGCGCAAGGCCACGGCACCATGCTGTTCACCGCCAGCCGCACGGATCATCTCTAGCCCGAATAGTTCGACATAAGAGGCGTTGCCGACGTCGATACAGGTTTCGCGGGTTGAAATCTCTATCCCGCCCTCCAGATGCGCGGGGTCGATGGGGACCAGATAAATCGCGAGATCACCATTCGGTTCTTCGCGCATGATCCAGCGTCCCGGTGCCAGCGCGGTGGGGACATTTTGCAAGGAATAGCGCAATACCGGGCCATCTTGTTCGCGCTGAACATCACGGTCGCGATAGGCCAGCTGAATAGTGCCGGTCGCAGGGTCGTAGGCCGCTATCGGATCGGGGGTGACAATGTTGGGCGCGTGATGCAGCAAGACGCGCACCTGTGTCATCTGCGCGATAGAGCGTCCCTTGAGGGCAGGATCGGTAAAGCCCAATATCTGGCCATTCGCATTCAAAATGGGCTGGCCGCGAGAGAAGCGCCGGTAATCAGAGGCGCTGTCCAGCCCCATGGTATCGGCACGGTCCGTTGCGATGCTAAGCCAGATGCCCGCTTCGTGCATATTCAGCGCCAGCGGTGTTTCATGCTCAAGCTGCGTGCGCTTAATACGCACGACATAAACGCCCTTCACCGGAATGCCCAATGCGACCGCGTCATAATCCGTGCAAGCTTTCCAGCCGGTCAGAACCTCGGCGGCGCTGATGGTCACATGTTCATCGCCGTAGCGGTGAATGCGGTAGGGGGAATTGGGCTGGCCGCGCAAGGCATCAAGATAGACCGCCTCGCGGTAGGTGCCTTTGCGTATGGCAAGGCTGCCGCCGGGCAGGGCTGAAAGCCGGTCGATCCCGACCTGGATGCTGCGAAGGGGGGCGTCCAGGGTGCCTTTGGCATTATCATCACCGTCGGGGGCCACATAAAGATCGGCCTTGGTCGGTGCCACGACGTCTTCATCCCAGCCATAACCAAGCCGACCGGTGGTGCCATCGCTGGCCTGTGCCAAGCCGGGCAGGGCGGGTGCAAAAGCTGATCCAGCCAGCACTTTGAGCAGATCGCGTCGAGCTATCATGGGCAATGAACCTTTTTGATAAATGGGCCGCCTTTGCCCCCCTCAGCGTAGCATCTTGCGCAGTTTCTTGATGACAAGACGGGGGTTTTGCGCAACGCGCTGAAACTTCACAACCACATCACGCCAGGGCCCAAGTGTGTTGAACGGGTATTTCAGCAGCTCTGGCCAAAGCCGCAAGATAATCTCATGGCCCAACCTGCTGGAGCGTTTCCAGTCCGGCGGGAGCGAAAGCATCAGTTCGACCCCGCGCATGGTAAAAATCGGGGCTTGCCGGTTCAGCGTCGGATCGGCGCAAAACTGCACCGCGTACCAAGGGCCGTTGCGATGTTCGAGATAGGCCTGATCCAGCATGCCATATGTGTCCATCGGCGGCAATTCATCCAGCCAATGCTGAAGCCGTTCACTGATTTCAGGCGTTGCAGGCAAGCCAAAACGACCCAAAAGCTGATCTGCCGTGATCTTGGTGTCGGGGCGGTCACCACTGCGCCAAAAGAAGGCACGTCCGACTTCACCGCCGAGGCCGCCCATGAAAACATGGGTGTCGGCAACCGGCCAGACACTGGGGTGAAAGGTTGAATTGGTGTCGGCATTGCAATGCGCCCCGCGCCGGATGAAACGCTGGCGCTGTTCTTCGGTCGCAGATTTGCGCGGCAATTCGATGTGGCGCAGGCCAAAGTCGCGCACAATCCGGCGCGCAGTGACCGTATCGGTGGTGTGGCGGTCTTCACCGACGACTGTGATCATCTCTATGTCGGCAAGCATCGGGCGCGCACAGGCCAACAGCAGTCTGGTTTCATGCCCGGCCGTCAAGGCAAGGCCAAGCCGCTTGGGGCTGTCGATCACGGCTTTCATCTGCGAACGGATGAGCGTGACCATTTCATCGACAACGGCCGAGGGATCGTCGGTCTGCGGGATGGCGGCATCTGGCCAATATCTTTTTTGCGACCAGTCATTCAGATCAAGGAAAAAGGACGGCAACAACCGTTCAATCCCTTTATGTGCGGTCAGGCCTGCGGGAAACCAGCCCTCGCCTTCAACGCCCAAATGCTTGTAAAGTGCGTGGTTGAACCGCGCCTCATATTCGGCATCGTCCAACATTGCATGGGCCGAAGATGCCGCCATCTGAGCGGCATCATCCCACACACAAGGAACCTGGGCCGAGCAGTCGGGATAGATCCGTGCCACGGTATCATTGGCAAAGATCCACAGATAATAGCCACCAAGCGCCCAAAGCACCTGGCGCGCAAATCCGTTGATGTCGGCGCCCAAAGTGGCAGGGGCCTGCCAGCTACCTTCCAGAACCTTGCTGGCCGCCAGATCAATCGGATAGCCCAAAAGAACCCCGACCGGCAGGCCTGCTGCATCCGTCACACGGACACATTTCAGCCCAGCTTCATGTTCAAGCCAGAATTTCCCAACGGGCACAGCACCGGACCGTTGGCTTGCTGAAAGACGATACTGCCAAAGATCAAGCGTATCAGGTGGCATAAATTCAATTCCTGAAATGAACGATTTGGCCAGAAGCTACCATGCGAATCTGCCCCGGCACAAGAAAGCTGAAAGGCAAAAAACCGATGCGCCGGGCGAATCACATCGCGCAGCTTTTAGGCGCTTAGTTTGGGATTAACTAATATTGGCGAAAATCCGCCCATCTGAGAATAAATCCGCTTACAGAAACAATCCATAATTCAACTAAAAATTGCGAATAAGCAGGAAATCGTCGCGAGTAGCTGGTTCTTGCCGCAATTTTAATTTCCGGTCGGCTTCTTGCCACAATTTCTGCAAGGTCTGAGCACAATCCCCTGTTTCATGTTGGAAACAGTAAAGCGAGCGATAGGCGCCCGATCAAGCAGACTTCTAAGAAGGCAGGACCCAGCATGACGATATATACCGTTAGCAGCGCAGCCCAACTTAACAGCGCCCTTGCAAGTGCGAAGGACGGAGACCGGATTCAGATGTCCGGGGGCAATTACGGCGACGTCAGTATTTCCGGGAAGAATTTTGCAAACGGCATTACTATAGAAGCATTGGATAAGACCAACCCGCCGGTCTTTAATACGGTGAAAGTTGTTTCATCCACCAATCTGATCTTCGATGGCATCGACGTTGATTTCAAACCGACTGCTGCGACGAATGATTGGGACTCTGCCTTTTTCGTGAACTATTCTGCAGGCATTCAAATCCTGAACTCATCTTTCACCGGGGGCAATGCGGTTGCCGGGATGGATCCGAACAACACCCATCTTAGTGCCGGTGCCAACGGCGTGGCCGGCTTTCCCATCGGGCGTGGCTTGACGTTTTGGAACAGCCAGGATGTGACCTTCAACGGCAACACGATTGATGGCTTCACGCATGGCGTTCATTTCGACAGTGTTGATCAAATTGTTTTCAATAACAATGAGATAGCGAATTTCCGTAAGGTTCCGGTGAATGGCCCTGATGTGAGCAATCTGCATATGGAGGGCAACTACTTTCACGATGCCCGCCCATGGAATTTCAGCGCCACAGGCGATCACGGCGATTTCGTGCATTTTTGGACAGAGCCGGGCCAACCGGCCCCCAGTCAGAATTTCGTGTTCAAGAATAACTTCTTTGCGCAAGGCGATGGCACCCCGGTCTTGGGGATCTATCTTGACGACAACACCAATAACGTCGGCTTCCGCAACGTCTTGGTTGAGAATAACACCATTCA
>JBAUHP010000007.1:0-41665 GCA_049680345.1 Albidovulum sp.
AGGCGGGTCATTGGGTCAGGCGATCTTGCGCAGATGCTTGCCGGGATGCTTGAAGATCTGACCGAAGCCCTCCAACTCATCCATGATCCCCGCACGGCGCAGGCACGACCAGAACTGCGCCTGATTGGAGGTGATGACCGGCTTGCCTGTGGCCTTCTCGATTTCCGTGACCGCCTCAAGCGATCGCACCCCACCGCAGCTGAGGAAGATCACATCGGCGTCGGGCCGGTCGATTTCCAGCGCGAATTTCTTCCAGTAGGCGGGTGTGACCAGACCCATGTCCCAGCCGCTGGCAATGTTCAGCCCCTGAATGTCAAGGACGTCAAAGCCGCGCTCGACCAGAAACTCGGCTTCGGCGGTGTTGATCTCGTCAAGATACGGTGTGCCGACCACCAGCTTTTTGGCCCCCAGTTCGTGCAATGCGTCAAGAACCCCCTGCACAAGACACATCGGCTGCGCCCAGGGCGCCCCCTTTTTGATCTCTGCCATCACGCGGTCTTCGCCGATCACGATAGAGCCTGAGGTGCAACTGTAGCTGACGACATCGGGTTGCGCCTCGGGCTGGATCCGTGACGCGGCATCGGCCATATGCTCGATATGAGCCGCGAGCGTTTCGGTCGTCGTGTGATCGTCGGTCTTCAGCCGCGTGACGTAGACCGCGACACCTTCCGGGGCCATATCCCAAAAGTCGCCCTCGGCCGACGGGTCGGTCGACATCAAGATGAACCCAAGCTTGGCGCGGTGATGGCGGCCACCGTCCATTTCGGGCGAACGTGATTTTGATTGAATGGTTTGGCCAGACTCGAACATCAAAGAACGACCTCCTCAACGGATTTCGGGTGGCTGGTTAACGGCTCCCAGCCGGTTTCGGTGATGATGAAACTGTCGCCGACCTGCGCGCGGAAGGTTTCAACCGAGACGGAACCATCGACGGCAAAGACCATGCCCGGCTGGATGATGGTCTTGTCGCCGGTGACAAGCTGGGGCGCCTCAAGAAAGCTGAAGCCCGTGGCGCGACCGCAGCGGAACGGAAATTCATACCCCGCGTCCTGAATGACCTCGGCATAGGCGGCATGGACGCTTTCGGCGGTCACGCCGGGTTTGAGTGCCTCTAGCGCGGCCTTCTGGCTGGCCAGCGCAACCTCATAGACCGCGACCTGATCCGCGGGCGCGTCACCAATCCAAAAAGTGCGGTCGAAGCCAAGCTTGAAACGGTGGAAGTTGGTCATGCCGCAAAAGCAAAGGAAGACCGGCTCGCCCAGGCACATGATGCGGGTCGAGGCGCGGTGATGGGTCTTGATGATGTCGCGGCCCGAGGCCATGATTTGCAAGAAATGCGTGTTGGGCGACATGTCGGTATCATCGTAATGCGCGGCCAGAAGTTCGGCGGCCTTGCGGGTGCCGGCCTGCGACGTGGCAATCGCCACCTCGAATTCCGGTACGCCGTCACCGATCGCCGCGCGCCCCGCCGCCATCATAGCAGTCGCGACCTGTCCGGCATGACGGGCAAGCTGCAATTCCTCGGCCGACTTGATCATCCGCATGTCGTTCAGGATCGGCGTCGCGCTGGTCAGCTTTTCCTTTCCGACCAGTTCATCGACATAGGCGCGGACAAGCGGCGGCATGTGGCCGGGCTCGATCCCGACCTTGCCCGCGCCTTTGATCGCCTCTGGCAATTCCTCGCGCCATTCCTTGCCCATGCCATCGTTCCAGGGCGCGATGCGGTCGACCCGCGCCGCCGACTTCGCGGAGTTGAGGTCAATTGTCGGCGTGATCAGGAGTGAGGGACCATCCTTCGGTACCACAAGGATCGTCGGGCGGCCGAATTCCATATGCAGGTAATCGTAGTAGCCTGTCAGGTAGTAGAGGTTGTCGTCGTCGGTGATCAGTGCCACATCAATGCCGGCCTCAGCCAGTCTGGTCTGAAAACGAGACAGTCTTTCGGTAAACATCAGCCATCTCCTCGGGCGTTCGGTTTTCTGAGGCCAATGCCACAGATGTGCCGAATGATGTGTCACACTACGATCGCAACCGGCGTTTCCAAAGTGACATCTGCTGTGGCTTTATGATAACCATGGGTTATGAAAAACTTTCGCCGCTCCCTTCCGCCCCTCGACTATCTTGTGTTTTTCGAGGCCGTTGCGCGGCATGGCAGCTTCACCAGCGCCGCGCGTGAGTTGAACGTCAGCCAGGCTGCGGTCAGCAAGCGCATGAAGGTGCTGGAGGAATGGCTGGGACTCCCGCTTTTGCACCGGAGCGGGCGCAATATAAGCCTGTCACGCTCTGGCAAAACGTTGGCGACGAACACGACAGAGGCGCTGGAATATCTGAATGCCTGCCTTCAGCAGATGCGCCGGACGACCAGTGGAGAGCGGCTGTCTCTGGCCGCGAATGTCGCCGTTGCGCAATATTGGCTGACGCCACGCATCAACGAATACCTGCTTGGCCCGAACGCCGCCCCGGTCACGCTGACAGCCACGGACAAGGATGCCGACCTGTTCGCGTTAGAGATTGATGCGCTCATCTATTACGGCGCTGACATTCCCGCAGGTTGGGATGGCGCGACCCTGTTCGAAGAAGTTTGGCTGCCGGTCGCAGCACCGTCTTTGCTTGCGTCGACCGGGGGGTTTGGTGGCGCGACGCTTCTGGATTTCGATAAGTTGACGCCGAAATGGGTCAACTGGGGCGATTTTACAGAGCTGACCGGAAGGCTGGAAATCGCACAAGCGCCGAAGGTGAACCTGCGCTCCTATAGCAGCACGCTTGATACTGCGATCCGGGGGCGGGGCATCGCGCTTGGCTGCCCGGACGTGCTGCAATTTGAGATCGAGGCCGGTCGGCTGGTGCCGCTTGCAGACTATCAGCTCAAAACCGGGCGCCGCTACTTCGTGATCTGGCGCACCGGCTCCTTGTCCGACCGGGCGCGTGACCTTCTGCGAGAGGTCGGGATCCGGGTCTGAATCCCGAAAGACAGATCAGACGGCTTCCTTGACCGCGCTCAAGAACTGCTGCGTCCGTTCCTTTTGGGGATTGCCGAACAGATCGGCAGGCGCGCCCTGCTCTTCGATCTTGCCGCCGTAGAAAAAGCAGACCCGGTCCGAGATATCACGGGCGAAGCCCATCTGGTGAGTGACCATCAGCATTGTGAGGTTGTGCTCGGATACCAGTTTGCGGATGACGTTCGTCACCTCGCCGATGACCTCGGGGTCAAGCGCCGATGTCACCTCGTCAAACAGCATCACCTTGGGCCGCATAGCCAGCGCCCGGGCAATCGCCACGCGTTGTTGCTGCCCCCCCGACAGGCGCGAGGGGTGCTGATCCTTCTTGGCGATCATACCGACCAGCTCCAGCAATTCCTCGGAACGATCACGCGCCTCGGCCTTGGAGATGCCCAGCACCTGAACCGGCCCCTCCATACAGTTTTCAAGCGCGGTCATATGCGGGAAAAGGTTGAAGTGTTGAAAGCACATGCCGATATCGGCGCGACGTTCACGCAGGTGGTGCTGATTTGCGGGCACCAGCTTGCCGCCCTTCGGCATATGGGTCAGCGGTTTGCCATCGACATAGATGACACCCTGGTTGATCTGCTCTAGCGTCATCAGCATGCGCAAAACTGTGGTCTTACCCGACCCGGAAGGGCCGATGATCGACACCATCTCACCTGCTGCGACATCCAGATCGAGGTCATCAAGAACAACCAACGGACCGTAAGCCTTGCGGACCTTGCGAAAGCTGACCATCGGTTTCTGTTCGCCGGTGATTTCCAGCGGATATCCGGACATATCTTCCATTTTCACATTCCCAGTCTGCGGCGCACATACCCCTCGAAGGCCCGGATAAGGCCAGCGGAAGGCAGGGAGATCGCCAGAAAAATAAGGCCGACCAAAGTGTAGGGTTCAAGAAAACGATATTTTTCAGACCCGATGGCATTGGCGGTGTGGATCAGCTCGGCCACCCCGATGACCGAAAGCATCGGCGTATCCTTGAAGATGCCGACCAGATAGTTGCCCATCCCCGCCAGTGCAGGCGGAATGGCCTGCGGGATGACAACCCGCTTGTAGGTTTGCACTATCGTCATATTCAGCGCCGTCGCCGCTTCCCACTGGCCTTTCGGCACGCTTTCGATGCCGCCACGGTAGACCTCGGCCATATAGCACGAATAATGCAGCCCGATGGCGATCATGCCCGACACCCATGGGCTGAGCCGGATGCCGAATTGCGGGCCGACATAGAAGATGAAGAAGATCTGCAGCAAAAGAGGGGTCGAGCGGATGAACTCCAGCACCTCACGCGTCACGAAGGTCAAGACACGGTAGGGCGTGCGCTGCGCCAGGGCAAAGACCAGCCCGACCACCAGCGCGATTGCGTAACCGGCACCTGCCGCCATCAGCGTATTGCCCGTCGCCCACAACAGCCGTGGCAGGATTTCCCAGGTAAAGTCCCATTTCCAGTCGAACATTGCTCAGGCCCTCCCCATCTTGCGGGCCATGAAACGTTCCAGCCAGCGCATGAAGGGCGTGAGCAGGAACCGGGCCAGAATATAGTAGATCATCAGTGCGACGCCGAAGATTTCAGCCGACATGAAGGTGCTGGCATTGATCTGCTTGGCCTGAAACATCAGGTCCGTGACCGAGATAAGAGAGACCAGCGCGGTCCCTTTCAAAAGCTCGATCATCAGGTTGCCCCAGGGCGGCAGCATATTGACCAGAGCTTGCGGCAGGATGATCCGCCACATCCGTTTGGCCGGGCTCATGTTAATGGCAAGGGCCGCTTCCCACTGGCCCTTCGGCACCGCCAGAATGCCGCCCCGCACCAGTTCGGCCCCATAGGCGCCTATATTCATCCCAACCGCCAGATATCCGGCGGTGAACTTCTCAACCGTTATTCCGAAAAGCGGCAGGACAAAGAAGATCCAGTAAAGTTGCACCAAAAGCGAGGTGCCGCGAAAAATCTCAATATAGGTGATGGCGGACCAGCGCAGCGCCTTGTTCTCAGAAAGCTTGAGCAGACCCATCACAAGCGAGATCGCGATCCCAAGCACAGCCGCAAGCAGGAACTGTGCGATGGTGATCCCGGTACCCGACAAAAGCCGCGGCCAGTACTGAGCGATGAAATCGAAAAGTGTCATGGCCTGCCCGCATCACCTGAAGTTAAAAAAGCGGCGGCGGGCCCGACAGGCCCGCCGCAGAAATCACAAAGAATGACCTTAGCGGTTTTCGCAGACCCATGCGGCGGTTACGTCACCGGGCAGGTGGTCTTTGGTGTACTCGTTCGCGGCCACTTTTTCGAGCATGGCGTCGGTGCCGATATAGGCATGCATCGCCTCATTGAACTTCGCCAGAAATTCCCCGTCCTCGTGACGGAACCCGATACCGGCCCAGTTCTTGGTCCATTCCGGCATTTTCGCCAGATCGCCCAGTTCCAGTTCGCCACCGGATTCGTGGGCAAGATGCGACGCCTCGAAGTAGGTCAGAACACCCGCGTCGGCGCGGCCCGATTTCACGGCTGCCATAATCTCGGTTGGGCCCGGGACCTGCATCAGCTTGTCATCGGTGACCCCGACTTTCTTGGCGGCCTCAACGGTGTTGTAGCCAGCACCAGTTACCAGGATCGATCCGGAATTGACGATGTCTTCGTAGTTGTTGATAGCCTTGGGGTTGCCGGTGGGCACAAGGAAGGCATCGCTGAAGTTGCCGACCGGGTCCGAAAAGGACACGTTTTCGCAGCGCGATTTCAGAATATACATCCCGCCGGTGATCATGTCATAGCGGCCAGCCTGAAGGCCGGGGATCAATCCGCCCCAATCGGTAACGACCGGCTCAATATCGGTGTAACCCATGCTTTTGAGCGTTTCGACGGCGACATCGTTCATGAAGCCGGCCGGGTTGCCGTTCTCATCCGGGAACGCCCAGATCGGAATGTTGGCAAAGCCGATGCGGATCGACTCGCCCGCTGCAAGACGATCGTCAATCGGGCCAGCTAAAGCGCAAAGCGCGCTTGCAGCAACGGCAAAGCCGGTTGCCAGGAAAGTTCCGGTTATTTTTCTAAGCATTGTTACCTCCGTGCCATTGTTGGAAGGGAATGCGCAGATGACTCGCTGCTGGGAGCATTGAGGGAAACCGACAAGGACGAAACCAACCCTTCAGGCCCGGTACCGCCATATTGTCAGATCCCAAAAATCCACCGAGTGTGTCTACCGCCTCCCCCGCCGCCAATGATAGTGAGTATACACGAATTTTCCCGTCATACTGGGCGGTTTCACGACAAAAAAAGTTGCATCAAGCCCGTTTTTTGATCTTTATGCGATAATGGACACCAAAGACCTCGAGATACTCAAGCTCATACAGTCGAACGCCCGTTTAACAGCGGAGGCACTTGGCTTTGAGGTGGGGCTTTCCCCCCCCGCCGTTCAAAAACGCCTGAAAAAGCTGCGTGAAACAGGCGTGATCGAAGGCGAAATCGCGGTACTCTCGCCATCCAAGCTCGGACGGGAAATGACGGTTATCGTGCAGGTCATGCTGGAAAGGGAGAATCGCAGGCATCTGGATGCCTTTAAGCGGAGGATGCGCAGCGCTGAAGCCGTTCAGCAATGTTACTACGCTACCGGCGAAGCCGATTTTGTCTTGATCGTCGTGGTTCATGACATCAAGGAATATGAGGAATTCACCCAGAAGTATTTCTTTGACGAGTCCAACGTGAGCAAGTTCACTTCGTCGATTGTCATGGACCGGATCAAAGTTTCACTCGACATTATCTAGGCTCAACGATGGGCATGGGACCTGACGCGCTTTCGTTCCACCCCCGGTGCTCGTTTAAGCCGCCTTCGGTTCGAATGCGACAGGGCTTTTCCATCTTGCAAGCCGCGCGAGCAAGTTGATTGAGGTTGCTGGAAATTCGCGAAGCACCAAGCGCCGCCAGAACTCGCCCAAGCGACAGTCCAGTGGCGTCTTGTTCAAGTTTTGCCCGCTCCTCAAATGTAAGGCGTAAAGAGAAGGGCGAGGGATGAGGTTGTTGAGCCATATCGGTCATCCATCGGACCCGGTATGGCGGCGAAAACAACTCTCACGATTGAATGTTTAACTAAAACAATCATTAATGCATTACGCCCCGCCAAACGCGGGGCTTTTTGCTGTGCACGTTCCAGGTCAAAATTTGCTCAAGCCCGGCAAATATGAGGGAAATACCCGCCCATTCTTGATCGCCTTGCCGCTATGACGACAAAGGCTCCCATTTGGGGTCGCGTTTTTCGATGAAGGCACTGATCCCTTCATGGGCATCGGGGGCCAACATGTTTTGCACCATTACCTCAGAGCAATAACGATAGGCCTCGGGCAAGGGCATCTCCAGCTGCGCATAAAACGCCTGTTTGCCGATGCGCAGGGTGGCCGGGGCCTTGCTTGCGATCTTGGCGGCAAGTGTCTGGGTCTCCGCCGCAAGCCTGTCGGGGGCAACCACATGGTTGACCAGCCCGATCGCACAAGCATCAGCGGCGGGCAACAGATCACCGGTCAGCAGCATTTCCATCGCCGCCTTGCGCGAGACATTGCGCGACAGCGCCACCATCGGGGTTGAGCAAAACAGCCCGATATTCACACCCGGCGTGGCGAATCGCGCCGTGTCGGCCGCAATCGCCAGATCGCAGCTGGCAACCAGCTGGCACCCCGCCGCCGTGGCAATGCCGTGCACCTGTGCGATCACTGGTTTGGGGCAATTCACAATCGCCATCATCAACCGCGCACAACGCGCCATCGTGTCGTCAAAGAATGCGGCACCCTTGTCGGCCTGCGACCGGGCGGCGGTGATTTCCTTCAGATCGTGGCCCGCGCAAAAGCCCGGCCCGTTCGCTGCCAGAATGATCACATGCACCGCATTGTCGGCACCCAGATCGGCGAAGGCCTGATACATCCGCTCCAGCATCGCAAGCGACAGGCTGTTGCGCGCCGCAGGCCGGTTCATCGTCAGACGCGCAACCGCACCGTCGCGTTCAATCAGCAAAATGTCATCATCCATGGTCGAACCAGCCTTTTGAGATCTGCAATTTTCACAATCTTGTCACCGCAGGGCCGGTCTAGGCCCTTAACCCGTCCATCACCTGCACCAGCTCAGCCGAAATGCCGGGCTCCGAGAGGGCGTGGCCGGCCACCGGAATAAGCCGCAGATCGGCCTGTTTCCAGCCCTGCGCCAGCGTCCAGGCCGACTGAGGCGGGCAGATCATGTCATAGCGGCCCTGCACGATCACTGCCGGGATATGTTCAATCCGGCCCCGATCGCGCAAGATCTGCCCGTCTTCTTCCAAAAAGCCCTTATGGGTGAAATAGTGGTTCTCAAGCCGGGCGAAGGCGCGGGCATATTCCGAAGGCGCTTCACCCACCGGCCCGTCATGTTCAATGCTGGCCAGCGCGTTTTCCCACGCAGCCCAGGCCCGGGCAAAGCGCGCCTCGATCATATTATCGCCCGAAAACAGCCGCTTATGATAGGCGCCGATCAGATCACCACGCTCATCTTCCGGAATGATCCCTGAAAACCCGCGCCACAGATCTGGCCAAAAGGCCCCGGCACCGCCGCCGTAGAACCAGTCAAGCTCGCGCTGCATCATCAAGAAAACACCGCGCAAGATAAGCTGGGTGACCCTGTCGGGATGCGCCTCGGCGTAGATAAGCGCCAGCGTGGCCCCCCAACTGCCGCCAAACACCATCCATGTGTCGATACCAAGGGCGAGGCGGATCGCCTCTATATCGGCCACAAGATGCGCGGTGGTATTGGCCTCGACCGAGGCATGGGGCCGCGACTTGCCGCAACCGCGCTGATCGAACAAGACGATGCGGTAAACCGACGGGTCGAAATAACGCCGCATCGCGGGCGAACAGCCGCCCCCCGGCCCGCCATGCAAGACCACGACCGGCAGCCCATCGGGGTGGCCGCATTGTTCAACATAGATCTTATGGTCGCAGCCCACATCCAGCATCTGCCGGTCGAAGGGTTCGACCTGCGAATAAAGATTGGCGCCTGTGCGCTTTTGCCCTGCGATACGGTCCATGAAGTGACTATATAAAGCTTTGAAGGTGACCGCTAGCGGGAGACAGCAATGACCGATCTCAACACAGTGGACCCCGCCGAGGTGGCGAAATTCGAAGCGATGGCGGCGGAATGGTGGGATGCAGGCGGCAAATTCAAGCCGTTGCACATGATGAATCCGGTCAGGCTTGACTATATCACGCGCCAGATTGCCGCTGAATTTGGCCGCGATCTGAGCCAGCCTTTGCCCTTCGCGGGCCTCAGGCTTTTGGATATTGGCTGTGGTGGCGGGCTTTTGTCTGAACCGATGGCGCGGCTGGGGGCACAGGTAGTGGGCGCCGATGCGGCCAAGGGAAACATCCCGGTGGCGGCCCTTCATGCCGAACAATCAGGGCTTACGATTGATTACCGCCACACCACCGCCGAGGCGCTGGCCGCCTCTGGCGCGGCATATGATGTGGTTCTGGCGATGGAGATCATCGAACATGTCGCCGACCCGCAGGGCTTTGCCACCACCTGCCGCGAGCTTTTGAAACCCGGTGGGGTGATGATCTGTTCCACCCTGAACCGCAATTCCAAAAGCTTTCTGGCCGCGATTATCGGGGCGGAATGGGTGATGCGCTGGTTGCCGAAAGGCACGCATGACTGGGCAAAATTCATCACCCCGGATGAATTGTTCGCCCTGATCACCAAGGCGGGTCTTGATCCGGTGGACCGCAAGGGATTTGTGTTCAACCCGATCAGCTGGGTTTGGTCAATCTCGGACCGGGATCTGTCGGTCAATTACGTCACGACCAGTATCCGGCGCTGAATCTCAGTCCTTGCCCAGCCGCAGCCGAAGTTCGCGCAGCACCGGCAAAATGGCGCGGATCTTATCGACCCCGATTGCTGTGACAACCTCGCCGATCACCGGCGCGATGGTTGCAAGGGCCGCATCACGCGCCGCACGGCCAGAGGGGCTGATGGAGATGAATTTGCGCCGCGCATCGTCCCAATCGGGGCGGATATGCACGTGGCCTGCCCATTCAAGCTTGGACAAAGTGTTGGTCATTGCCCCGCGGGTGACGTGAAAAGCATCCGCCAGCTGCGCGGGCGTGCGTTCTTCGTTCAGGTGGCCAAGGTGGTTCAGAACCGAAAAATGGCTAAGTTCCATCCCCTTGGGCAAGGCCCGCGAAATCCGGTTGCGCGCCAGTTGGTCGGTGGTGAACACCTCTGAAAACAGGGCGACAGACAAGGCTTCGGTCGGATCACTCATCAGGTCCCCCATAGCTGCGGTCATGGGTGAGTGAGGGGATGCGGGCGCGCGCACTTGCCACCTGATCAAGGTCTAGATCAACCAGTGTGACGCCGACATCAGTGCCGCCATCGGCCAAGACCTCGCCCCAGGGGCTGATCGCGAGGGAATGGCCATGGGTGCGCCGGGCGCGGCCTTGATGGGCGGCATGGGTGCCGCATTGCGCGGGCGCAAGTACGAAGGCGCCGGTTTCGATCGCACGTGCGCGCAACAGGCTTTCCCAATGCGCAGCACCAGTTGTGTCATTGAAGGCGGCGGGGACGGTCAGCACGCCGGCCCCGGCTTGCGCCAGACGCCGGTAAAGCTGCGGAAATCGCAGATCGTAGCAGATGGTCATGCCGATGCGGGCAAAGGGCGTGTCGGCCACAACCGCGCGGTCGCCGGGGCGGTAGCCCGCCGATTCGTGATAACTTTCGGTTTTCGATACCGTCACATCGAACATATGGATCTTGTCATAGCGCGCGGCAATTGCCCCGTCAGGCGCGATCAAGAAAGACCGGTTGGCAAAGCGCCCGTCGGCACCCGTCGTCAAAAGCCCAAGCGAGCCGATCAACAGCCAAACCCCGGCCTCAGCCGCCTCGGCCCGAAGGGCGGCCAGGGTTCTATCGTCTTCTTCGTGCTGCAAGACCGCGTTTTGGTGGGCGCGGTCCGATGACAGGCAGTTGGTGACCTCTGGCGTGAGGATGAATTTCGCACCACCCTCCGCCGCCTTGCGCACAAGGTCTTGGGTGACCGGCAGGTTCTTTGCCGGATCGTCGCTGACCGAAAGTTGCACAAGGCCGATTTTCATCGCTTATCCCGCCAGCATTGCATCAAGCTTGCGCGCATGATCAAGATCGTGAAGTTCATCCGATCCGCCCACATGTTTGCCGCCGATGAAAATCTGCGGCACCGTACGCCGCCCCCCGGCGCGGACCGTCATCTTTTGCCGCAATCCGCTGTCGCGCGATACGTCGGTTTCTTCAAAGCTCACACCCTTCTTGGCCAACAGCCGCTTGGCCGCCACACAATAGGGGCAAAAGGGGGTCGTGTATATTTCGACGCGTTGCATAGTCAGTTTATCCTTATAGTCGCGGTGACTATAGGGATTTAGGCGTCCTTCGCAACGCGTGCCAGTGCGATCACGGAAACCTGTGCTGCCCCTGCGGCAAGGCAGGCATCGGCGGCCACGGCAAAGGTCGCCCCCGAGGTCATCACATCATCCACCAAAAGCACATGCCGCCCTTCGACAAGCGCTTTGCGCTGCGGATGGACACGGATGCACTCGGCAAGATTGGCAAAGCGTTGATCGCGGTTAAGACCCTCTTGCGACGGGGTGTTTTTGGTGCGCACCAAAAGATCGGGGCAATGGCCATGCCCGCTTATCTTGGCCGCGGCGCGCGACAGAAGCGCCGATTGATTGTAGCGGCGGCGCAAAAGCCGGGACCAGTGCAGCGGGATCGGCGCCAGCAGCATTCCCGGCTCTGATATCTGCAGGGCCGCGCGGGCCAGCCACTGACCCATCGGACGCACCAGATCAAGCCGGTCTCCATGCTTGAGCGATAGCACCATCTTGCGGGCCACATCATTATAGGTAAAGACCGCCCGCCCGCGTGCCCAAGGCCGCGCGATGGTCAGGCAATCGTCGCAAAATTCGGGCCGGCCTTCATCTTCGCCGGGCAGCGGGGTGCCGCATTTGTCGCAGGTCAGCCCGACGATGAAGGGGGTTTGTGGCCAACATGCCCCGCAAAGACCAAAGTCGCTTGCAACCGGCCCGTTACAGCCGATGCAGGCGGGCGGAAATATCGCAGTCAGTGCGCTTTGCAATCCTTTGGTCAACGCGTAAGTTCCAAGCATTATGACACCACAACCTTCCTTGACCGACCGCGCGGCCCTGACCCGCAACCGTGCCCGTGCACGGCGAGGGGAACCGGCGTTGTTCTTGCACGAACTTGCCGCCGCTGAGATCAAGGAAAGACTGAACGAGGTTAACAGAAGGTTTACGGCGCCCGCTATCGTCACCGCTTTTCCCGAGGTTTGGGGAAATCTGGTTCAAGATGCGCAGGTGATAGCGGATGATGACACCTTGCCGCTTGCGCCCGGTGCCTATGATCTGGTCATTCACGCGATGGCGCTGCATTGGGCCAGTGACCCCGTGGGACAGCTGATCCAGTCGATACGGGCGTTAAAGCCTGACGGGCTGTTTTTGGCGGTAATGCCGGGCGGGCGCAGTTTGCAGCAGTTGCGGGCCAGCTTGGCGGAAGCGGAAAGCCGCCTTGTTGGTGGCTTGTCGCCGCGCGTCTTGCCGATGGGCGAGATCCGCGATCTTGGCGGGCTATTGCAACGCGCCGGTTTCGCATTGCCGGTGGCCGATTCGTTTTGCATTGACGCCAGTTACCGCGACCTTTTCCATCTGGCCGCCGATTTGCGGGCCATGGGCGAAGGCAATGCGCTGAGCGCGCGCAGCCGCCGCATCGCGCCGCGCGCGTTGTTCGCAGCGGCCGCGCGGACCATGGCCGAAAACTTTCCGGCCGAAAACGGCCGCGTGGCCACCACTTATGAGCTGATATTCCTGACCGGCTGGTCACCCGACCCCAGCCAGCAAAAGCCACTGAAACCCGGATCCGCCCAGGCCCGGCTGGCCGATGCGTTAAAGCCCAAAGCCTAGCGCAGATGCGCCCCGCGACCCACCCGGCCACCGATAGGATCCTTGCAGGATGATGACATGACCCAGACCCGCGATTTGCCCAATGCCCCGGCGGACCACCCCGATCAAGCGGTGCCGCGCATCGGCGTGCTTTTTGCCAACCTCGGCACGCCTGATGGCTATGACTACTGGTCGATGCGGCGCTACTTGTCTGAATTTCTGTCCGACAAACGGGTCATCGATTATCCGGCCTGGAAATGGCAGCCGCTTTTGCAGCTGATCATCTTGTCAAAACGCCCGTTCAGTTCAGGCCGCAACTACAAATCAATCTGGAATCACGAGGCGAATGAAAGCCCGCTGATGACCTTCACCCGCGCGCAGGTGGACAAGCTGCGCCAAGCATCGCAGGCGCGCTATGGCGACGGCGTGATGGTTGATTTTTGCATGCGGTACGGCAACCCATCGACGGCAAGCGTTGTGCGGCGGATGGTGGCGGAAGGCTGCGAAAAGATCTTGTTCTTTCCGCTTTATCCGCATTACGCCGGGGCCACCTCGGCCACCGCGAATGATGCGTTCTTTCAAGCGCTTATGAAGGAAAAGCGCCAACCCGCCGCCCGCACAGCGCCCGAATATTTCGACACACCGCTTTATATCGAGGCGCTGGCCCAATCGGTTGCGCGCAGCTATGCAAACCTTGATCATCGCCCCGATGTTCTGGTCGCATCCTACCACGGCATGCCCAAACGCTATTTGATGCAAGGCGACCCCTACCATTGCCATTGCCAAAAAACCTCGCGGTTGCTGCGCGAACGGCTGGGGTGGGGTAAGGATGCGATCGACACGACCTTTCAGTCGGTCTTTGGGCCCGAAGAATGGCTAAAACCCTATACGGTCGAGCATGTCGCCGCATTGGCGCGTGCGGGCAAGAAGCGGATCGCGGTGATCTCGCCTGCGTTTTCGGCCGATTGTATTGAAACGCTGGAAGAGATTCAGGGTGAAATACGTGAGGCATTTGAACATGCCGGAGGTGAGAGTTTCACCTATATTCCGTGCCTGAATGACGATGAAGCCCATATCAACGCGCTTATGGCGGTGGTCGATCAAAATCTGGCGGGCTGGGTTTGACAAGCACTTTGCGCAAAGAAAAAAGGCGATGGCATTGCCATCGCCTTTTCGTAACCAATGCTTGGATCGATTAGCTGCTTGCAGCAGCTGCAACGAGAAGCAGAACCAGCAGCGGAACGACGATACCGCCAGCCGAAGAAGAAGCAGCTTTGGTTTCTACCATGGGCTCTTCCATTACGGGCTCAGCCATGCCGCCAGCAAAAGAAGTGGAAGCAGCAACCGAGAGTGCAGCAGCAAGCGCGATTTTCTTCATTGTACTATGTCTCCATCCGCGCCCCAGCGAAGTTGTTTATATTGAGGGTAACTGGGGCTATTATCGTTACCTCATAGAGTCGAGTAGCCCGAAGGGTGCGAAATATGCAACATCTGTTGCGCTGCACGCGCAAAGCTTTCGGCGCTTTCGTCAATTTGGCAACACTCGACAGGTGATTTTTCGCATAGCCATTACGCCTGCGAAGCTTTGCGCGGGAATCGCGGCGCGCTAAAGTCGTGAATCAGTCCCCATAAGGGGGCACCTGCCCACCCCCAAACCCCACCAAAGCGGTCGGAGGGTCCGACAAGATAGGCCGGGGGCCCGAAGGCACCCGACAGGCGGCGGCCCGAAAGCCGCCGAAAAGTATCGTGGCTTGGCCGATTAGCTGCTTGCAGCAGCTGCAACGAGAAGCAAAACCAACAGCGGAACGATGATACCACCAGCCGAAGAAGAAGCCTGAGTCTCAACAACTTCCGGCGCCATTTCGGGTTCAATCATGCCGCCAGCAAAAGAAGTGGAAGCAGCAACCGAAAGTGCAGCAGCGAGTGCGATTTTTTTCATTCTAAATACTCCATCCGTGCCCCGGGAGGTTTCATTGGGATGACAGGGGCAGCGTCTTTCCCTTACAGGCAAAGCTAGCCGCTACCCCCGCCAAAAGGCGAGCGAAAAGAGTCTGTTGGGCAAACCGCAGCGGCAGTTTGTCAAATTAGCAACACTTGGGTGCCGACCTCGGCCATGCCGAAAAGCTCGGCGATATGTTCATTATAAAGGCCAATACAGCCGTTCGACGACCGCCGCCCGATCTTGCGCGTATCGTGGGTGCCGTGGATGCGGTAATATTGCCAGGACAGATGCATCGCATGGGTGCCAAGCGGGTTTCCCGGCCCCGGAGGCATGTATTCGGGCCATTCTGGGTTACGTTCGCGCATGGATGGGGTCGGGCGCCAATCGGGGCCCAGAACCTTTTTGACAACTGTGGTGCGCCCCTTGCGGGTCAGATCTTCGGTCAGGGGCACGCTGCTGGGATAAAGCCGGTAGGTGGCCCCATCCGCGCCCCAAAAATGCAATGCGCGCGAAGAAAGATCGACCAGAATCGCGCCCTTGTTGAGATTGTCGAAATAGGGCTGCCATTCCAGCGACCGAAAGCTGGAGACATTGCGCCGGATGTTGGAGCTTATGTCACGCTCGATCTCGGTGCTGTTGGCATTGGCATCGGCGGCTGACTGGGCCAGAACCGGCCTTGCCACAGTTGCGGCCGCCAAAGCGGCGGCGCTGCCGAGAATGGAACGGCGGCTGTACCCGCGCCCATCACCAGAATTTCCAGTATTCATCGCCTCATCTCTCCGTTTTTTTGGCTTGGGGCCGGTTTGATCCTGGCGCCAGCCCAACGCTTTACCACGCCTCAAGGGCCCGTTACATCCAAAGCGCAAATCCGCCAAAGAGCAAATCACAGCTGCGCTAGCAGGCCGATATTGGTGATTTGGCGTTTGAACACTGTTTCATGAAACTGTAAAGCACGGGCTTGAAATATACGGGGTGGGCATCGAATGTTGAAACAAATATTGGCAAGTGTCGGCGTGATCGTGCTGCTTTCAGCCTGTGAGCCGACAACACGGACACTGGCCGCCGACGGCAAGCCCTTGCCGGAAGCCTATGTGATCAGGCCCGGCGATGTCAGCCGCGTGACCTTCTCGATGGTGGATTCGATCAATGCCTTGCGCTCAAGTGCGGGCGCCCAGCCGCTGACCCTGAATGCCGAGCTGACGGCAGCCGCGGCGACCCATTCGCGCGATATGGCCGTGCAAAACCGCCCCTGGCACTTTGGCTCAGACGGCTCGTCTCCGATCCTGAGGGTGCAGCGCGCGGGTTATGCGGGCCGGATGCTGGGCGAGAATATCTCGGAAACCTATGAGAATGAGATAGAGACGCTGACGGCCTGGATGGCGGTGTCAGAAACCCGCGCCGTGGTGCTGGACACAAATGCCCGCAATGTCGGGTTTTCGTGGTTCCAGGAACCAAACGGCAAGATCTGGTGGACGCTGGTTACCGGCAACTAAAGCCGGGCGCATTGCCAAACGAAAATCGGGCGGCCCCTAGGTGGGCCGCCTTTTTCATGGCTTCAGGAAAACCGGGGTTCCGACGCGCAGCATTGAATATATCTCTTCAATCTCGTGGTCTTTCACGGCGATGCAGCCCGCCGTCCAATCCTTGCCACGGCCTTTGTTCTTGCCGTCGCGGCCGTGGATAAAGATATCGCCGCCGGGTTCCTTGCCCAATGCCTTGGCATGTGCGCGGTCGGCGTCATTGGGATAAGAGATGCCCAAAGACAGGTGATAGGCGCTTTTGGGATTGTGGTGGCTGATGCGGTAAGCGCCTTCGGGGGTCTTCATATCACCCTCAAACTGTTTGGCCCCGACCGGGTTGCCGCCAAGGCCGATCTTATAGTCTGTCAGCACCTCATTGCCGTGCAAAAGATACATCCGCCGTTCGGCTTTGTGGATCACGACCGCCGTCACTTCCGGGCCGTCATAACGCTGAAGCTTCGCGCCACAAGAGGCGGTGATCATCAGCGCTGCGATCAACGCCAGAATATTGAAAAACTTCATCGCCTGCCTGCCCTTGGTTTTTCGATCTGCATATACCTGCGTCGGCGCGGACGGAAGCGTTTTAACGCTTGGGGCGCGAAAACCCGGCAGCCAGTTCGACATGGGTGGACCAGCGGAATTGATCGACAACCTCCACCCAATCAAGCCTGAAACCCGCCGCGACCAGCACCTTGGCATCGCGCGCGAAGGTCACCGGATTGCACGACACATAGGCCAGCCGCTTAAGGCCGGATTGGGCGATTTCGGCCACCTGTGCCTCGGCCCCGGCGCGGGGTGGGTCAAGCACGGCGGCGTCAAACTTGGCCAGCTCATCGGGCAACAAAGGGCGGCGAAAAAGATCGCGCGCCTCGGTCGTGACGCGGTGCAGGCCGGTGGCATGACGCCAGCCGGCATCAAGGGCGGCAAGCATCGGGGCCTCGGATTCCACTGCGTGAACCTCGGCCGCTTCAGACAGCGGCAAGGCAAAGGTGCCTGCGCCCGAGAAGAGATCAACGATGCGCTTGGCGGGGCCGCTGGCGCGGCGCACGGCGGCGACAAGGGCTGCCTCGCCCTCGGCCGTGGCTTGCAAGAAGGCGCCGGGCGGCGGGGTGACAAGGGCTGCGCCCATGCGCTGGGCGGCGGGGCGGTGTGCGGCCACGGTTTCGCCATCCCAGGTCAGGCGCGCAAGGCCAGCACCTTCGGCAAGACCAGCAAGGGCCGCGATCAAGCCAGCGTCAAGCGGTTTGCCGCCCGTGACCGCAAGATCAACGCCGCCTTCGGTGCGGGTGACATTCAGCGAAAGCTCTGCCTTGCGCGAGGTGCCAATATCGGTGATCTGGCGCAAAAGCGGCAAGCAGGCCATCAGATCGGGGTGCAGCAAGATGCAGCCGCCAAGATCAACCAGCGCGCCCGAGGCACGGCCATGAAAGCCAACGATCGCGCCTTTTTTCGTGCGCCGCCCCGAAAGCACTGCGCGCCGGCGCGAGCGTTCGGGCGAGGTGGCAATGGCGGTGATCGGCGCGTCAAGATCTTGCGCCGCAAGCGCCGCGCGGATCACGCCCGCCTTCCAATCGGCCACGAATGGGTCATGCGCATGCATCAGGCTGCAGCCGCCGCAACTGGCATAATGCACGCAAGGCGCGCGGCGGCGGTTGGGCGAGGGGGCTACGATCTTGGGCGCAGCCATCCGGCCCTCTGACACCTCACCCTCAACCACTTCGCCGGGCAACGCGCCGGGCACAAATACCGGACCTTCGGCGATGCCATCACCCAGATGGCCCAGCCGTTCGATTGTCACCTTCATTCTGCAGCCTCATCCACGCCAATAAATCCGCCCGACTGCCGATTCCAATAGCGCGCATAAAGCCCGCCTTTGGCCAAAAGGCTGGCATGATCGCCTTCTTCCACAATCCGGCCCTGATCAAGCACAACGATGCGGTCCATCTCGGCAATGGTGGACAAGCGGTGTGCGATGGCCAGCACGGTCTTGCCTTGCATGATCCGGCGCAAGGCGGTCTGGACCTGCGCTTCAACCTCGCTGTCCAAGGCACTTGTCGCCTCATCCAGCACCAAAATCGGCGCGTCTTTGAGGAAGGCGCGCGCCAAGGCGATGCGCTGACGCTGACCGCCCGAAAGCTTGACGCCGCGTTCGCCCAGATGCGCCTCATAGCCTTTGCGGCCTTTGAAATCCAAAAGATCATGCACGAATTCATCCGCCTCGGCCTGCCGGGCGGCGGCAAGCATCTCATCCTCGGTCGCATCGGGGCGGCCATACATGATGTTGTCACGGGCAGAGCGGTTAAACATTGCGGTTTCTTGAGTGACCATGGCGATCTGGCGGCGCAAGGATTCCTGGCTGACCGTGCGCACATCCTGGCCATCAACCAAAACCCGGCCAATCTCAGCGTCGTAAAGCCGCAACAAAAGCGCGACCAAGGTTGATTTGCCCGCCCCCGATGCGCCGACAATCCCCAGCTTTTCGCCGGGCCTGATGGTCAGGTCAACGTGGTCAAGCCCGCCCTTGTCGCGACCATAAGCAAAGCTGACGCCTTCAAAGGTGACCGCGCCCTTGATCCGGCCCAAGGCGGTTGCACCTTGTGCATCGGCCAGCGTATGGGGCGGGGTCAGGGTGCGCATGCCGTCCTCTACCTCACCAATCGACGAATAGATGTTCATCAGCGCGAAACTGACCCAGCCGGTCATCTGCGCGATGCGGATCGACACGGTGCCTGCGGCGGCGATGTCGCCGGTTGTGGCGCTGCCGTGGCTCCATAAATAAAGCGCCCCCATGATCAAGATCACCGGCAAAAGCCCCGCCAGGATCATCAGCGAAAGCCGAAAACCGGCCGATACGGCGCCAAATCTGAAGGCGGTGTCGCGAAAGGCCGACATGGCCGATATCGCGGCGCGGTCCTCGTGGTCGGCATGGGCGAAGAGCTTGACGGTCTTGATATTGGTGATCGTATCGACAACCTGCCCGGTGATCATGGCGCGTGCCGCCGCCCGTTCCTTGGATCTGCCGCGAATGCGCGGCATGAAGGCCCAGATCAGCCCGAAGTAAACCGCGATCCAGACGGTCAGCGCCAGCGCGATCCAGCCGTCAATGCTAAGCAAAAAGATCGCCGAGCCCAAAAGGGAGGCAAGCGCGAAGGCCACGGTATTGATGGTTTCGCTGGCCACATCGGTAACCGCGCGCGCGGCTTGCATCTGCTTTGTGGCGATCCGCCCGGCGAAGTCATTGTCAAAGAAGGTGACCGCATGGCCCATGGTCCAGCGGTGCAGGCGTGAAAGCACCAAGGGAAGCACATTGGGCTGTACGATCATCGCATTCGATGCCGCCGAAAGCCCAAAGGCGATGGGCCGAAGCACCACCAAAAACACCGCGAAGCCCAAAAACAGCGGCCATTGATCCGCCAGTATGGTGGCCGCATTGCCCGTGGTGGCGGCATCCACCACCAAACCCAGAAACCATGCGGTGACCACCTCCATCGTGCCGGCCAGAACCGAAAATACCGTGGCCATGCCCAAAGGCAGCCATGACCCGGCAAGGCACCACAAAAAGAACCGCCACAATGTTTGCGGTGGCGGCCCTTCGGCAGGCTGAAACGAGTTGATCTTCCACAGTCGTTTCATTGTGCCGCTTCTACCCCTTCTGTGGTGGCCGCATCCGTGCCGATGAAGCCGCCAGACTGACGTTCCCAGAAGCGCGCGTAAAGGCCATCTTTTGCCAAAAGCTCGGCATGGCTGCCGGTTTCTGCAACCTTTCCGTCGTCAAGCACCACAATCCGGTCCATCCGGGCGATGGTGGACAGACGGTGGGCAATGGCGATTACGGTCTTGCCCTCCATCACGCCGTAAAGGGTTTCTTGAATCGCGGCTTCCACCTCGCTGTCAAGCGCACTTGTCGCCTCATCCAGCACCAGTATCGGCGCATCTTTGAGGATGACCCGCGCCAAGGTCACGCGCTGGCGCTGACCGCCCGAAAGCTTGACCCCGCGTTCGCCCACCTGGGCGTCATAGCCAGCACGCCCCTCGGGATCGCGCAGATCAAGGATGAAATCATGTGCCTCGGCGCGTTTTGCAGCCTCTATCATCTCATCCTCGGTCGCACCTGTGCGCCCGTAAAGGATGTTGTCGCGAACCGATCTGTGCAAAAGGCTGCTGTCTTGCTGAACCATGCCGATTTGCATGCGCAGGCTGTTTTGGGTGACGCGGGAAATATCTTGCCCGTCAATGCGGATCACCCCCGCCTCGGCATCATAAAACCGCAACAAAAGCTTCACCAGCGTCGTCTTGCCCGCACCTGACCGCCCGATAAGCCCGATCTTTTCGCCCGGTGCGATGGTCAGATCAAGCCCGTCAAGCCCGCCTTGCCCCCGGCCGTAATGATGCGAAAGCCCGGATATCTCAATCCGGCCTTCGGAAAAGCGCAAGGGTTCGGCATCCTTGCCGTCAACCAAAGCAATCGGCTGGGCGATGGTCTGCATGCCTTCCGCAATGACGCCAAGCGATTGCACCAGATGGGTCGTCGCCCACATCACCCAATAGGTCATATTGTTCAGCCGCAAGACCAGCGCCGTGGCCGACGCCACCACACCCACACTGGCCTGCCCGTCAAACCAAAGCCGCATGGCAAGGGCCGTGACCGAAACGATCAAGAAGCCGTTCAGCAGGGTCAGCGCCACATCCATCTTGGTGACAATCCGCATTTCATGCACGAAGGTCTGGCGCGCCCCTTCAATCGCCTCACGGGCATAGTCGATTTCTTGGTCATGATGGGCAAACATCTTGACCGAATGGATGTTGGAATAGCTGTCGACAACCCGCCCGGTGACGACCGAGCGCGCGTTTGACGAGGCGGTCGAGGCAGGCCCCGCGCGCTTGATCGTCCAGCGCAACAGCCACAGGTAAAGCACGATCCAGACCAAAAGCGGCAGCACCAGCCTTGGGTCGGCATCCGACAACAAGACAACCGCACCAATCAGCGTGGTTACCGAAAAGGCCACCGCATCAAAGGTCTGGAACACCGCATCACCTGCCGCAGGCGGGGTTTGCATGATCCGGTTTGCGATGCGCCCGGCAAAGTCATTCTCGAACCAGCCAACGGGTTGGCGCAGCACATGGCGGTGTGACCGCCAGCGGATCAGCGTGCCCAGATTGGGCAAGATCGTATTGTGCAACAGCGCCACGTCAATTGCCGTCAGCAAGGTGCGCAAGACCAGCACCGCGAATGCCGCCAACGCGAATTCACCCATATGCGAGGCCAGCACCGATTTAGGCGCCCCCGATCCCAACAGATCAACCAGCCGCCCGACATACCAGATCAGGCCAACCTCAAACAAAGCCACGACGATCTTGATCAAGACCGTGACGACAAAGATCAGCCGGAAGGGCCGGGTATAATCGCCCAAGAACGCCAAAAGGCGCTGTGGCGGCGTGTCAGATTCCTCATAAGCGCAATAAGGATCAACGAGGTTCTCAAAGAACCGGAACATGGGGCGGCCTTTCGGATTGTGCCTGACGGATAGCCCGTAACCGGGCGGCAAGGAAATGCCAGGGATGTGAATGTGACTGGTTGAAGGGGGATCTTCCCCGTGGGGAAGGCGCCGGTACTGGCGCACGAATGCCTGTTACCGCTTTTCGCGATCAACAAGCCCGGACGATAAGCGGGAAATCCCGGTTAGCGTCGGTTCAATCTATCCTGCTTCATATCGGACCATCCGAATCAATTCACTTGGGCCATGATCGCCAGAAGTCGGGCAGGTTTCAACCCAACAATTTTTCGCGCGTAAGCTGAAACCCCGAGGCGATCCATTTTGCCTCAAGCGCGCGCAGCTTTTCGCCCAAGGCGGGGCCTGAAAACTGCCCGGCAAGATCGGCGGCCTGAACCGGAAAGCGGGCCTTTGCCCCCAAAGCGGCTTCGCTTTGCCAATCCGCGGGCAAGGGCTGTTCGAGCATCGCGGCGCGCAGCAACAAGATATCGCGCGCCACCTCGGGGCCATGGAGGTAGCCAAGTTCGCCCGCGCGGCTGACCGCACCAATGGCACCTTGCAAGACCGCCAGCGCCCGCGCCTCGCTGCGCGAAAGGCGCAGGGCCTGGGAAAGATCCGCACCGCCAAGGGCGGCCAACCGGCGCAGCGGATCGGGGCTTAGCCCCGCTTCCAGATGCACAAGCGGGGCGATGGCGCGGATATCTGCGCCCGGGATGATACGCGCCAAAATCCCCGCCGCTTGCATCGCGGCGAGGCTTGGGGCGGGATCCGGGGCCGCCAGAAGTTTGCGCATCTCATGCCCGATACGTTCGCGCGACAATGTCTTTATGCCGTCGGCAAGCTCAGCACAGGCGGCCAGACCGTCGGCGTCAAGGCCAAGGGCGGGGTCGCCGTAGCGGGCATGAAACCGAAAGAACCGCAAGATCCGCAGGTAATCTTCGCGAATGCGGTCTTGGGGCCCGCCCACAAACCGCACGCGGCGCGCTTGCAAATCGGGCAAACCGCCCAAAGGGTCGATGACCTGGCCCGCATGGTCGGCGTAAAGCGCGTTCATGGTGAAATCACGCCGTGCGGCATCATCCTGGATGCTGGTCGCGAAAGCCACGGTGGCGCGGCGCCCGTCGGTTTCGACATCGCGGCGGAAGGTTGTCACCTCAAACGGTTTGCTGTTTGCCACGACCGTCACGGTGCCATGTTCGATACCGGTAGGCACCACCCGCAAACCGGCGGCCTTGGCCAGCGCAAGCACCCGTTCGGGATGCGCGTCAGTGGCAATGTCGATGTCATCGACGGGGACACCCAAAAGCCCGTTGCGCACACAGCCGCCTACCAGCAAGGCCTGATGGCCGCCTTCGCGGATCAGCCGCAACACAAGTTGCAGGTCTTGGTCAGTGATCCAGTCGGCTACTATCCGCATCAAACCATCCGGTCGGCGATTGCCCTCAAGATACGCGCAGTTGCCCCCCAGATGTAATAGGGCCCGTAAGGCACCACGTAATAATGCCGCATCTGTCCGCGCCAAAGCCGCCCCTCAACGCGAAAATTCGCAGGATCGGTCAGATGGGCAAGCGGCACCAAGAACACCTCTTCAACCTCGTCTTCCTGGCGCATGGGGCGAAATTCAGCCGCCACCTGCGCCAAAACCGGGGTGACAAGAAAGCCGGTGACGGTTTCATGCGGCTCTGTGGTGCCCAAAACCGTAACATCGCGGCCCTTCAGGCCAATCTCTTCATCCGCCTCGCGCAAGGCGGCGGCGACCGTATCCTTATCGCCCGCATCGACCTTGCCGCCGGGAAAGGCGATCTGGCCGGGATGGTGCTTAAGATGCGAGGCGCGTTTGGTCAAAACCACACACACCCCTTCGGGGCGCAACTGAAACCCCACCAGCACCCCGGCCGGGCGCAGGTTTTGCGTCGCAGGTCGGGGGCTGCCGGGGTTGAGATCATAATCCGACGTAGGGCGCCCCGTCTGGCGCAGCGCCTTATGCACCGCGCTTAACGCATCACGCATCGGCGTCGCCTTGTGCCTCAAACCCAAGGGTTTCGGGGGCGAATACGTAATGCGCCCCGCAAAACTGGCAATCGGCGGTCACGGTTCCTTCTTCGGTGGTCATTGTGGCAATGTCCTTGGCCGAATAGATCGACAGGCTTTGGCGCACCTTGTCGGGCGAACAAGAACAACCGAACTGCACCGGCTGGGCGTCAAACACCCGTGGCGCCTCTTCGTGGAACAGCCTGACCAAAAGCTCTATCGGTTGCAGCGTTGGCCCGATCAGCTCCAGCTCTTCTACGGTGTCCAACAAGGCATTGGCGCGGGTCCAGTTTTCGCCCTCGTCGCCATCAAGAATATCGGTCGCAGCCAGCAACCCACCTTCGCCGCTGCCACCATCACCCGACATCAGCGGCGAGGCTTTGGGCATATGCTGCAACATCACGCCACCGGCGCGCCAGCGTTCATCATCCCCGGCCAAGCGTGAACGGCCAAGCGCCAGCGCAAACCGCGTCGGCAATTGTTCGGACTGGGCAAAATAAGTCTCGGCGCAGGCCGAAAGTGACCCGCCCGTCAAGGGCGTGATGCCCTGATAGGGCGCGGTGCCGTCGCCCTGATCAAGCAATATCGCGAAATAGCCTTTGCCCATCTGGTCGAAGGCGGGCTGGCCCGGCGTGACGGTTTTTGCGTCATAAGAGGCCCATGCGCGGATCTGCGCGGGCGTGCCATCATCGCTGGGCGCATAGTAGTCCGTCGCGATAATCCGCACCGGCCCGTTGCCGCGAATTTGCAACGACAGCTTCCAGCGCAGCTTCAGCATCTGGCCGATCATCGCCGTCAAAAGCACGGCTTCGGCCACCAAAGCCTCAACCTCTGGCGGGTAGCTGTGTTGCGACAAGATGCGGTTCAGGGTTCCGTCAAGCCTTGCCACCCGACCGCGTATATCGGACTGGTCAAGCTGAAACGGCAAGACGGTATCGTCCCAGGCAATTTGCGGCGTTGTCGTCATGGGGTTTCCTTGCTTAGCGGTCCTTGGCATATCGTCTTGGCAAGGTAACAGCAACCAAGCGCGCGGGAGTATTCGGGTGATCAGACGGTTTGGCGAAAGAATTGTGGCGGGCCAGCGCTATCGGCCCCGGCCGGGGGCCTATGCGGTGCTGAAACTGGGCGATGAGGTGCTGCTGACCTATCAAGACGCGCCGCATTTTGAGTTTCAGTTGCCCGGCGGCGGCATTGATCCGGGCGAATCGCCGCTGCGCGCCTTGCACCGCGAGGTGCTTGAGGAAACCGGATGGTCCATTGCCGCCCCGCGCCGCATCGGGACGTTTCGGCGGTTTGCCTATATGCCGGAATATGACAAATGGGCCGAAAAGATCGGCGCGGTCTATCTGGCGCGACCCTGCCGTCGCCTGGAGCCGCCCCGCGAAGCGGATCATACCGCCGTCTGGATGCCTGCGCGAGAAGCGATAGAGGTAATCAAAAATGACGCCGACAGGCATTTCCTGAAGCTGGCCTTCGAGATAGCCTAGCGGCAGGGCCCGGTTCAAATCAACAAGGCGTCGCATGCAAAAGCTTCTGGTGTTTACGGATATCCACTTTCTGGCCGATGGCGGCACGATCATCGGGTTGGACCCGGTGGCGCGGTTTCAAATGGGGCTTGCCCAAGCGCTTGCCAATCACCCCGATGCCCGGCGTATCATCATCACCGGCGATCTGACCCATCATGGCGAGGCCGCCGAATTTGCACGGCTGCGCGCGGTTCTGGCCGATTGCCCAATGCCCGTTAGCCTGATGATCGGCAACCACGACCGCCGCGCGCCATTTCGTGCGGCCTTCCCCGAGGTGCCGGTGACCGACGCCGGTTTTGTGCAAAGCACTATTGATACCGGCAGCTACCGTTTGATCATGCTTGATACGCTGGATGAAGAGGCTGAGGTTGAACACAGCGGCCTTCTTTGCCCGCATCGGCTTGACTGGATGGACCGCGCGATTGCGGAGGCGGGGGACAGACGGGTGATCATCTTCACCCATCACCCGCCGATCACAACCGGCTTTGCGGGGATGGACCGGATCGGGCTGCGAAACCGGGCCGAAGTGGCGCAGCGCTTGCGCAATCATGGCAACGTTTGCCAGATCATCGCAGGCCATGTGCACCGCACAATTTCTGGCGCGACGGCAGGTATCCCAACCGCCATTTTCAAAAGCCCCTGCCACCAGATGCCGATGGCTTTGGAAAATGATGATGAACATCTGTCCATTGACGAACCCGGCGCTTATGGCTTGCTGCTTTTGGGGGATGACGGTGTGATTGTTCACACCGAAGATTTCACCCTGCCAGCGGGTGAAGTCGCATCCTATCACCCCTAATCGGCGCGGATGGCGGCTGAAAACTCCTCCCACCCGGCGCGGGTAACGGCTTCGTGGCCCGCGATCACCCAATAGCTCTCATGATGCGGCAAGATATCGTCGCCAAGCCGCACCAGTCGCCCGGCTGCAAGATCCGCCGCGCATAGCGGCAAAGAGCCAAGCAAAACGCCCATCCCCGCCCGTGCCGCCCCCAATGCCGACAAAAACGTGTCAAACCGCAAATCCGGCACCGGCGTTGTCGCGACGCCAAAATGTGCGGCCCAATCATTCCAGCCCGGCCGCGGCCCCGAACATGCAATGCGTGGCCATTCCGTCCAATCCCCGCCGCTTCTGGCAAGCCCGGGGGAGGCCACGGGCACAAGCTGCTCTGGATAAAGCTGCAGCTTGTAAAGATGCGGCCAGTCGCCGGACCCGTAGCGTATGCGGATGACATCATCGACGGCGGCGTCATAGCTGCCAAGCACCATGGTCTGAACAGATATCCGCCGCTTGGTGCGCGCGCGCAGGCGGGCAAGGCGGGGAAGCAACCAAAGCTCGATCACCGACTGACTTGCCGAAATGGTCAGCTGCCCCGGGCCGGCGCCAAACAGCGCCTCGGAACTGTCGCGCAGACTGTCGAGGGCAGCGCGTACATGCGGCAACCATGCCTCGCCCTCGACCGTCAAGGATATGGACCGCGCCCGGCGGTGAAAAAGCACCGTGCCCAACCGCTTCTCCAGATGGCCGATCCGCTGGCTGATGGCCGATTGGGTCAGCCCGGTTTCAGTCGCGGCGGCGGTAAAGCTGCCACAGCGCGCGGCGGCCTCAAAGGCGCGGATCCACTCAAGCGGGGGCATTTTGAAGCGGCGGGATGACATTAGAAGTTCCGATGCTCAGGGCGGTAATTCCTAATTTGAAATTATGGATGAAATTGCGGATGGTGTCAGCAAGAAACCGGTCTTGAAGGATACGCCATGACAGCAGTCACCCTAGATCCGTCGGGACAGGTCTTGACGCTTGAAACCCCCACCGCCACCCGCCGGTTCCACGCGATCTGGCTGCGCGACAATGCGGGTGACCCCGAGACCCGCGCGCCCGGCAATGGCCAACGCCTGATTGCGCTGCGCGATATCCCGCGCCAAACGCGTATAAGTGGTGCGGGGCTGAAGGCGGGCAGGCTGGAGGTCAGCTTTGATCCCGAAGGCAAGACCGTGACCTATGATCTTGGCTGGCTTGAGGCCAACGCCTATGACCGCGACGACCAGCGCCCCCGCGGCTGGACCCGTAGCGGGATTGAGACCTGGGATGCGACGCTGATGGCGAATGTCCCGGTGGGCGATTTTGAACATTTGTCCCAAGGCGGTGCGGCGCTGCACGATTGGCTGGGCCTTGTCACGCGGTACGGCTTTGGCAAGGTCGTGAACGGGCCGATTGAAAGTGGTGCCCTGTTCCGGATCGTCGATCTTTTCGGCTATGTGCGCGAAACCAACTATGGGCGGCACTTTGAGGTTCGTACCGAGGTGAACCCGACCAACCTTGCCTATACCGGGCTGGGGCTTCAGGCCCATACCGACAACCCATACCGCGACCCGGTGCCAACCGTTCAGGTGCTTTACTGCCTAGAAAGCTCGGCCGCCGGGGGAGAGAATATGGTGGTCGACGGCTTCGCCGCCGCCTTGCGCCTGCGCGATGAAAATGCCGAATATTTCGACATCCTCGCCAGCCACTGCGCCCGGTTCGAATATGCGGGCGAGAAAGGCGTGTGCCTGACCTCGCGTCGCCCGATGATAGAGCTTGCCCCCGATGGGGAGCTGATCGGTCTGCGCTTCAACAACCGCTCATTCGCGGCCGTCACGGATGTTCCTTTTGATAAAATGGCCACCTATTACGCGGCTTACCGGCGCCTTGGTGAAATCATTGACGATGAAGCGCAGGAGGTGACCTTCAGGCTGAACCCCGGCGAAAGTTTCATCGTCGACAACACCCGTGTCTTGCATGCCCGCAAGGGATATTCCGGCGCGGGTACGCGCTGGCTGCAAGGATGTTATGCCGATAAGGATGGGCTTTATTCGACCTATGACGCGATGGCGCGCATGAACAGCTTGGAGGCCGCAGAATGAAGCCCGATATCGATGGTCTGACACCCGAAAACATCGTGGCCTTCCTTGGGTCGATATTTGAGCGGCGCGGTGGCGAGGAATATCTGGGCGAGCCGGTCAGCATGGGCGAACATATGCTGCAAGGTGCGACGATCGCCGAAGAAAACGACCAGCCAGAAGAGATTATCGTGGCGGCCCTGCTTCACGATATCGGCCATTTCACCAGCGAATTTGGCACCTTTTCAATGGATGACACCGAGGACCGGTTTCATGAAGAGGCCGGCGCCGAGGTGCTAGAGCGGTTTTTGCCAAGCGTCATCACCGATTGCGTCCGCTACCACGTCGCCGCCAAACGCTATCTTTGCGCGACCCGCCCGGAATATTTCAAGCGTCTGTCCGAGGCATCGATCCATTCGCTGAACCTGCAAGGCGGCCCGATGAATGCCGAAGAAGCGGCGGAGTTTGAGAAAAACCCAAACCTCGCGCAGATTGTTGCGGTGCGTTATCTGGACGATGCGGGCAAGCGCGCTGATATGCAGACGCCCGATTATTGGCATTTCGCCCCCATGGTGCAGCGCATGGTTGATCTGCACATGGCGGGCGCCAAGTAACCACGCCGGAGCGTAAACGCGGGGCAGTTTAATCGGCATTTTCCTTGGCGCCGTGGAATTCAAAGTAAACCCCCGAAACGTCATCTTCGAATTCGTCGTTGCTATAGGTGCTCAGATGCCAATAAAGCGCCTCAAGAAACGCGGCACCGCGCAGATCGCCACATTGGGCGATGATCTTGGTCAGCCCGGCTTCCTCAAGTTGCGCCCCGTCTTGGTTCGTAGCCTCGGTAATGCCGTCTGACATCAAGAACAGCCGGTCGCCGGGGTTCAGCCGGGTCTCGATAGGCTCGTAAGTGGCTCCCTCAATCAGCCCGATCGGCATGCCGCCTTCGCCCAGATATTCAACATGGCCATCGGCGCGGATAACGGCGGGGTGCGGATGGCCCGCTTGCACCATAACCACCTTGCCCGAAATAAGATCGACATCGGCATAGGCCAAAGTGAAGTAGTTTTCGGTCTGCATTTCCTTGAGCACGACGGTGTTGAGCGCTTCGGCAAGCTCTTCGGGCGGGCGCGCGTCGTAGATGCCAAATTCGGTCAAGACCAGCGCCATGTTTTGTTCAGGCGAATTGCCCGAAAGATAGCCTGCCAGACGCGCGGTCATCAGTGCAGAGGTGATGCCGTGGCCCGAAACGTCGATGGCAAAAAAGCCGACGCGGCGCGCGGTTATCGGGAAAAAGCCGACCAGATCGCCGCCAACATGGCCCGAGGGACGCAACAGCAGATTGACCTCGGCATTGCCGAAATTGCGCTGGCGTTCACGTACCAGACTTTGCTGAAGTTTGCGCGCCTCAAGCAAGTCGCGGTCAATCGAATCGTAAAGGCCCTGCAATTCGCCCAAGGTCGATGACAACAGTCGGTTCTTTTCAGTCAGTTCGCGCTGCATCCGCAAGATGCGTTCGCCCGCCGCAATGCGGGCGCGCAATTCATCGCCATTGACCGGCTTGGTCAAGAAATCATCGGCACCAACATCAAGGCCACGCGCAATCTCGGCCGATTCGGTCTTGGATGTCAGCAAGATGAAATAGGTGTAGCAATCGCGGCCCTGAGCGCGCAGTTGTGCGCAAAGATCAAGCCCGGTCATGCCCGTCATCATCCAATCCGAAATGATCAGTTCCGGATCGTTGGTTTCCAAAAGCGCCAATGCCTCTTCGGCAGAGCCGGCCTCAATCACCTTGTAACCCGCACGGGTCAATTGCGAGCCGAGGATCTTGCGCTGCACCCGGCTGTCATCAACGACCATGATCAGATCAAGGGCGCTGGGGACATACGGCTTCGCCCCTTCGGAGGTGTTCAGTTGACGTGCCAACAATTCCGGCCCCGATTCAATCACATCTGTTACGCCGCCACCCTAATCCAAACGGAGTTAAGACGAATTGAACGCGGTTTTGATCATCTGCCGCACTTGGCATTTAACATTTGGGCAAGTTTCGGCGGCTAACCTGCATTCAGGTAGGGATCTATGGTGGTGGAAAAGATGATTGATTGGACACGCGCAGGGGAACTGCGCCAAGAAATCGGTGACGACGGCTTTGCCGAAGTGGTCGAATTGTTTCTGGATGAGGTCGAAGATGTGGTGATGCGCCTGGGCGCTGCACCCAACCCCGCAACTTATGAGCAGGATTTGCATTTTCTCAAAGGCAGTGCGTGGAACCTTGGTTTCACCCATTTTGGCGCGCTGTGCCAAGATGGCGAACGCCGCGCGGCAAAAGGCGATGGCGCGGGCGTTGATATTGGCGCGGTGATTGAAAGCTATGGTGCCTCAAAGGCCGTGTTCATGGCCGGTCTGGACAAGATCGCCCGAGGTCGCACGCCAAGTGCGGCCTAAGGCGCTTGGGGCAAATGCAGGCGCCACGGCAGATCAGATCAGGAATTCCGACAGCGCTTCATCCCCGGTGATATCGCGGAACGAAAAGCCTGCCGCGTCCAGCTGATCTGTCAGCGCCGCGAAATTAGCGGCACTTGTGGTCTCTATCCCGATCAGGACCGAGCCGAAATTGCGCGCGGATTTCTTGAGATATTCAAACCGCGCAATGTCATCGTCAGGGCCAAGCATGGCCAGAAATTCGCGCAAAGCACCGGGGCGTTGCGGCATCCGCAAGATAAAATATTTCTTCAACCCCGCATAGCGCTGGGCGCGTTCCTTGACCTCGGGCAGACGCTCAAAGTCAAAATTGCCGCCCGATGTCACGCAAACCACGGTCTTGCCGCGCAACAAATCACCCAGGCTGGGTAAAACATCGACCGACATCGCACCGGCGGGTTCAAGCACGATGCCTTCGACATTCAACATCTCGAGCATGGTGATGCAGATACGGTCTTCGGGGGCCAAGAGCACGTGATCGGGGTTTACGCCCTTGAGCCGCGCAAAAGGCAAAGCGCCAATCCGCGCCACGGCGGCACCATCGACAAAATTGTTCACGCCTTTAAGCGTCACCGGTGCGCCCGCCGACAATGCGGCCGTCAGGCTGGCACCTCCCGTAGGTTCGACATACCGAAAACCGCAAGCAGGGGCGCATTGGGCAAAATAGCGGGTGACCCCGGATGCAAGCCCGCCCCCCCCGACCGGCAAGATGACAAGATCGGGCGCGGACCCGAGTTGATCCAAGATCTCGACCGCGACACTGGCCTGACCCAAGATCACATCGCTGTCATCGAACGGCGACAAGAAATGCGCGCCCGCCTCGGTGCAAAAGGCTTGGGCGGCGGCCAAAGTGCGGTCGAAATAATCGCCAATCAGACGGATTTCGACGCTGTCACCGCCAAAAATCCTTGTCTTGTCAATCTTTTGCTGGGGCGTGGTGACCGGCATGAAGATCGTGCCTTTGACCCCGAAATGCCTGCACGCATAGGCAACACCCTGGGCGTGATTGCCGGCACTGGCGCAGACGAATGTCGAAGCCCCCCCGGCAATCGCCTTGCCCATCGCGGTGAAAGCGCCGCGCAGCTTATAACTGCGCACCGGGGTCAGATCTTCGCGCTTGAGGTATATATCGGCACCATACCGGCTCGACAGATGATCGTTCAGCTGCATCGGCGTCGGATCAAACAGGTCGCGCAGGGCAAGTGCGGCGGCACGGGCGTTTTTTACAAATTCGTTCATCCCCAAGCTCTGCTTGGCCAGAGCGCAGTTGGCAAGGGGGGTTGCGCTATTTCAACGGCAAAATCGAAGCGCTCAGGTTATTCGCCGGGACCGGTGCGGGCGTTCAAGCGGCGTGCCGCCAAAATGGCTGCGCAAGATCTGCGAAAGACGGCGATGCATGGAGCGGTGCCGGTTGCGGATATGAATGCCCGCGAAAACCGATTGCGGGATTGGCGGGGCATCGGCCACAAGCTGGCAAACGCCCGATTTCGCCAATTCCTCAGCCGATTGTTCCAACACATAAGCGCTTCCGCCCAAAGACGTGAGAAGGGCGACCATGGCCGCATTCTGGCCGATTGACAGGCTGGTCTCGGCAAGCTGGGGCAGAAGTGAGGTATGGACATGGGGAATTGCATCAGAGAAATGCGGCATGATGTAGGTATCGCGATTCACGCGGGCAAGGTGATCGGTTTCGGTTGAAACCATGCGGTAGATGATCTCTCCCAATGTCTCGAAATGAAGATCCGGATGAAACCGGGGGGAAAAGAGGATCGCGAAATCTTCAATGCCGGTCGTCAGATCAGAGCTCATCTGCGACGAATAATCCGCTTCGAAGAAGAAGGACGTGTCGGGAAGGGCTGCCCGGAAATCCCGGATGAGCTTGCTGAAATGGATGCCAACCAGATCATGCTGAATCCCGATCCGCATCCTGACGGCACCCGAGCCGGACCCCCCGATTGCATGACGCGCTTCGGTCCAGCCGTGCAGCAAGCTGCGCGCATGGGGCGCAAATCGAAGCCCCTCTGTGGTAAGCTGCGTGCCCGCCCGCGACCGGATGAAAAGCCGGTGGCCCAGTGTGGCCTCCAACGACTTTACCCGCCCCGAAATTGTGGATTGCGTCACCCCGATACGCTCTGCGGTCTTGTTGAAACTGCGGCTTTCGCACAGATCCAGAAATGTTTCGATAAGTTCGATTTGCATGAGGCACCTCTAATCGCTAACTCCGATCAATAATCATGCCTATTACGAATTGAAAGAGCGTAGGAAAATATAGATAATCGCGCGATGGTCTAGCGGAGAGAAGACATGAGCGATTTTCCTACAACAGCGCGTGTGGTTATTATTGGCGGCGGGGCTGTTGGGGTCTCATCTCTTTATCATCTGGCCAAGGCCGGGTGGAGCGATTGCGTTTTGTTGGAGAAGAATGAGCTTACGGCAGGCTCTACCTGGCATGCGGCAGGCAATGTGCCGACCTTCTCTACCTCGTGGTCGGTGATGAACATGCAGCGCTATTCGACCGAGCTTTACCGCGGTCTGGGGGCGGCGGTTGATTACCCGATGAACTACCATGTCACCGGATCGGTCCGTCTGGCCCATTCCAAAGAGCGGATGCAGGAATTTGAGCGTGCCAAGGGCATGGGGCTTTATCAGGGCATGGATCTTGAGATCCTGGCGGCTGATGAGATCAATGCGAAATACCCCTTCCTTGAAACCCATGATCTGAAAGGCGCGCTTTACGATCCCAATGATGGTGATATCGACCCCGCGCAGTTGACCCAGGCGCTGGCCAAAGGCGCGCGCGATATGGGTGCCACGATCTTGCGTTTCACCCCGGCAACCGGGGTTTCCCGCGAAAACGGTGAATGGATCGTCCATACCGAAAAGGGCGATATCCGCTGCGAATATGTGGTCAATGCGGCGGGCTATTATGCCCAGAAGGTCGGCGAATGGTTCAAGCCCTACGGCGGGCGCACCGTGCCGATGATGGTGATGAGCCACCAATATCTGCTGTCAGAGCCGATCGCCGAGATTGAGGCATGGTCCAAGGAAGTTGGCCACAAGCTGCCGCTGTTGCGCGATGTCGATAGTTCTTACTACCTGCGGCAAGAAAAGACCGGCTTCAACCTTGGCCCTTATGAGCGTAACTGCAAGGCCCATTGGGTAACCCCGGATGACCCTTTCCCGGAAGATTTCAGCTTTCAGCTTTACCCCGATGATCTGGACCGTCTGGAATGGTATATTGAGGATGCGATGGCGCGGGTGCCGCTTTTGGGCACGGCCGGGATTTCCAAGGTCATCAACGGCCCGATCCCCTATGCCCCCGATGGCAACCCGCTGATCGGCCCGATGCCGGGCGTGCCCAATGCGTTTGAAGCCTGCGTCTTTACCTTCGGCATCGCTCAGGGTGGCGGGGCCGGTAAGGTTATGGCCGAATGGATCACTGAAGGCACCACCGAATGGGATATGTGGTCATGCGATCCGCGCCGCTATACCGATTATACCGATCCTGACTATTGCGTGGCCAAGGGCATGGAAATCTATGGCCATGAATATGCCATGCATTTCCCCTGGCATCGCTGGCCTGCGGGCGCGGATCGTCGCCTGTCGTCGGTTCATGAAAAAGTGAAGGCGCTTGGCGGCCAGTTCGGTGCCTATAACGGGTGGGAACGTGCCAACTGGTTCGCGCAGCCCGGCGATGACACGTCTGAGGAAGCGACGCAAACATGGGGTCGTTCGGGCCCGTGGGAGGCACGCATTCGCGAGGAATGCGAAGCGGTGCGTGACGGTGTTGGTGTTCTGAACCTGCCGGGCTTTTCGCGCTATGAATTGTCGGGGACGGGTGCGGGCGATTGGCTGCGCGGCCTGACCTCGGGCGGGTTGCCCAAGGCGGGGCGCATGAGCCTTGCCTACTTCCCCGATCCGCGCGGGCGTATCCAGACTGAAATGTCGGTGATGAACCACGGCGATGACCGCTTCACGCTGATCACCGCATCGGTGGCGCAATGGCATGACTTTGAATGGCTGAAAAAGCATCTGGCTGACGGGCTGAGCCTTGTTGATCGTTCGGGCGAGAATGACACGCTGATCGTCACTGGCCCGAAATCGCGCGAGCTGTTCGCCGCCATCACCGATGCCGACCTTACCCTTGGCTGGCTGACCCATCAGATGGCCACCGTGGCGGGCAAGCCTTGCCAGTTGATGCGGGTAAGTTTCGCGGGTGAGCTGGGCTGGGAAGTCCATGCGAAATTCGCCGATATGCCCGCGATCTATGATGCGGTTCTGGCGGGTGGGGCCAAGCCCTTTGGCATGTGGGCGCTGAACAGCTTGCGGCTTGAAAAGGGTTACCGCGCCTGGAAGGGCGATCTTTCGACCGATTATTCGCTGCTTGAAGGCGGGCTTGAGCGTTTCGTCAAATTCGACAAACCGCAAGACTTCATCGGCAAGGCGGCCCTTCTGGCCGAAAAGCAGCGCGGCGTGAAAAAGCGCTTTGTGACCCTGGTGGTCGATGCCAAGGATTGCGACGCGCCCTATATGTCGACGATCTGGCATGATGGTAAGATCGTGGGTGAAACCACCTCGGGTGCCTGGGGGTACCGGGTGAATGCCTCGGTCGCGCTGGGCCTGGTCAAGACCGCGCTTGCGGTGCCCGGGACCGAGGTTGAGGTAGAGATTTACGGCGAACGCTGCCGTGCTGTTGTGCAAGAAGATCAACCCCTTTGGGATCCGGCCAATGAACGGATCCGTGCATGACACGGCGCAAGTCGCCATCAATGAAAATCGTCCCGGCGCTGGTCAGTGTCGGGCGCGGTGGCGTCAAAGATGCAGCCGACCATGTTCTTGACGCCGAGGTTGGCGCCATGCCCATGGCCTTTGGCACCGCGCATAACCTGCTGACCCGCGCCGAAGTGCGCGGCGGCACGCGTGTTTTGGTGGTCTTCTCCGGCCAGCCGGTCGGCTACGCGGCCCTCAGGCTTGCGGCAATCCGTGGGGCGAAGGTTTTCGCCTTGTGTGATCCGGGGGCGGCCGCCGTCGCCCGCGCCGCCGGGGCAAGGGTGGTTGACCGGGCAGAGCTGACCCATGATTGCCGATATGACGCCATCATTAACCTGGACGACAAGCACGATCTTGGTGATTTCATGGGTCTGCTGGTCGGGCAGGGTCGCTACGTTGCGCAAGGCATCTTGCCCGAACCGTCGATTGCCGGTGCCACCCGACATCTTTTCTTGAACGACCTCACCCCGTTTGATCGCCCCCACCGCCCGCGCGAGATTTTCGCCGGAATGGTGACGCTGATCACGGCCCCGCATCTAAGTATCGTACCCAAAAAAGCCAACCCAGGAGCCGCCAATGAGTGATCTTCCCAAAAAGGCCCGTGTCGTCATTATTGGCGGCGGCATCATCGGCTGTTCGGTGGCATATCACCTGACCAAGCTGGGCTGGAAAGATGTGGTCTTGCTGGAACGCAAGCAGCTGACCTGCGGCACCACATGGCATGCGGCGGGCCTGATCGGGCAGCTGCGCTCTTCCGCCAATATGACCCGTCTGGCGAAGTATTCCGCCGATCTTTACCGCGGGCTGGAAGAGGAAACCGGGCTTGCCACCGGCACACGTCAGGTTGGGTCTGTCTCGGTCGCGCTGACGGATGAGCGTAAGGAAGAGCTGTTTCGCAACGCCTCTATGGCGCGCAGCTTTGGTGTGCCGGTCGAAGAGATGTCACCCCAAGAGGTGAAAGAGCGCTATGCGCATCTGAATATCGATGGGGTGAAGGCCGGGGTCTGGCTGCCGACCGACGGGCAGGGTGATCCGGCCAATATCGCCTTGGCTCTGGCCAAGGGCGCGCGCAACCGCGGCGCTGTGGTTGCCGAGGGCGTAAAGGTAACGGCTGTGAAAGTCGAAGCCGGTCGCGCCCAATCGGTCAGCTGGCAAAGCGGTGACGATCAGGGCGAAATCACCGCCGATCACGTCGTCAACTGCGCGGGCATGTGGGGCCGCGAAGTGGGCCGCATGGCGGGCGTCAACGTGCCGCTGCATGCGTGCGAGCATTTCTATATCGTGACCGAGCCGATCCCCGGCCTTTCCCAGATGCCGGTTTTGCGGGTGCCTGATGAATGCGCCTATTACAAGGAAGACGCGGGCAAATACCTGTTGGGCGCGTTTGAACCCAATGCCAAACCATGGGGCATGGACGGTATCTCGGAAGATTTCTGTTTCGACCAGCTGCAAGAGGATTTCGATCATTTTGAACCGATCCTTGAACGCGCCGTAAGCCGCCTGCCGATGCTGGCCGAGGCGGGGATTCATACCTTCTTCAACGGGCCCGAAAGCTTTACCCCCGATGACGCCTATAATCTGGGCCAATCGCTGGAAGTCGATAATTTCTGGGTCGCAGCCGGGTTCAACTCTATCGGTATCCAATCGGCGGGCGGGGCCGGGATGGCGCTGGCGGAATGGATGGAAACCGGCGAAAAGCCCTTTGATCTTGGCGATGTCGATGTAGGCCGCAACCAGCCCTTTCAGGGCAACAAGCATTACCTCTTTGAACGCTCCAAAGAAACGCTTGGCCTGCTTTACGCCGACCACTTCCCCTACCGCCAGAAGGCCACCGCACGCGGTGTGCGCCGCACGCCCTTCCACGCGCATCTTAATGCCGAGGGCGCTGTCTTTGGCGAAATCGGCGGTTGGGAACGTGCGAACTGGTTCGCCAATGAAGGCCAGGAACGCGAATATCGCTATTCATGGGGCCGCCAGAACTGGTTTGAAAACTCGGCCGCCGAGCACCGCGCGGTGCGCGAGAATGTCGGCATGTATGACATGTCCTCCTTCGGCAAGATCCGGGTCGAGGGGCGCGATGCCGAGGCGTTTTTGAACCATATCTCGGGTGCTGATATGTCGGTGCCCGCAGGCAAGATCGTCTATACCCAATTCCTTAACGTCAAGGGCGGGATCGAGGCCGATGTGACCGTGACACGGCTGTCAGAGACGGCCTATCTGGTGGTGACGCCAGCCGTGACCCGGTTGAAAGATCAGGTCTGGATGCGCCGCCATATGGGCGATTTCAACGTCGTTCTGACCGATGTGACCGCGGGCGAAGGTGTTTTGGCAGTGATGGGGCCGAATGCGCGCAAACTGATGCAAAAGGTCAGCCCCAATGATTTCTCGAATGAAGTGAACCCCTTCGGCACCGCACAAGAGATAGAGCTGGGCATGGGCCTCGCCCGGGTGCACCGGGTGTCTTACGTGGGTGAGTTGGGGTGGGAGATTTATGTATCCGCCGACATGTGCGGCCACGCCTTTGAAACCCTTTGGGATGCGGGGCGCGACATGGGGTTGAAGCTTTGCGGTATGCATATGATGGACAGCTGCCGGATCGAAAAGGCGTTCCGGCACTTTGGCCATGACATCACCTGCGAAGATCACGTGCTGGAAGCGGGCCTTGGCTTTGCGGTCAAAACCTCAAAGCCCGATTTCATCGGCCGCGATGCGGTGTTGCGCAAGAAAGAGGCGGGCCTTGACACGCGCATGGTGCAGTTCCGCCTGACCGACCCAAAGCCGCTCTTGTATCATAATGAACCGCTGATCCGCGATGGCAAGATCGTCGGCTACATCTCTTCGGGCAACTACGGCCATACTTTGGGTGGCGCCATCGGCATGGGCTATGTGCCGTGCAAGGGCGAAACCACGGCCGATCTGATGGCATCAAGCTATGAGATTGAAATTGCAGGTAAACGCGTCGCCGCCGTGGCCAGCCTGGCGCCGATGTACGACCCCAAGGGCGAACGTGCAAAGCAGTAAATCCGCAGGGGCCGGTTGGCCCCCGGACCCTCACGAAGTTTCGAAATGAGTGAAAGCCACAAGGTTTTTCAGGGAGATGAGCAATGTCGAATGAAGCGCTGACCACCGAACCAAAACGCGCCGGACGCACCGGTGGACGAGAGGCACGGCGCGCTATGCGGGCGGCCCCCCTGACCGAGGCGATGCGCCCGGTCCGCCCCGGCATGACCGGCGGACAATATAAGCCGCTGACGGATGCCGATGTCGCCGCGATCCATTCCGCAGCACTTGAGGCGCTAGAAGTGATCGGCCTGTCCCAGGCCCCGGAATCGGGGGTCAAACTGCTGACCGAGGCGGGTGCCATTCAAGGCGATGACGGCCGCATCCGTTTTCCGCGCGCCTTGGTCGAAGACATGTTGGCGGTGGCGGCACGCAACATCACGCTGCACGCCCGCGACCCCAAGCATGACCTGCATCTGTCGGGATCGAAGGTCCATTACGGTACGGCTGGTGCGGCGGTGCATATCGTCGACCCAGAGACGCTTGATTACCGCGAATCCACTGCGCAAGACCTTTATGATGCCGCACGTCTGGTCGATAACCTTGACAATATCCACTTCTTCCAGCGCGCTATGGTTTGCCGCGATGTGGTCGATAATCAGGAAATGGACCTGAACACGCTTTACGCCTGCCTCGCGGGCACCAACAAGCATGTCGGCACCTCCTTCAGCGATCCGGAATATGTCAGCCAATGCTTTGACATGATCTACACGGTTGCGGGCGGCGAAGAGAAATGGCTGGAGCGGCCCTTCGTCTCAAACTCCAACTGCTTCGTCGTGCCGCCGATGAAATTCGCCGAAGAAAGCTGCATCACGATGGAGGATTGTATCCGTCGCGGCATGCCGATGCTCTTGCTTTCGGCAGGCCAAGCAGGTGCCACCGCACCCGCGCCGATTGCGCTGACGATTGTGCAGGCCGTGGCCGAGTGTCTGGCGGGTGTGGTTTATGTGAACGCCATCAAGAAGGGCGCGCCCGCAGTTTTCGGCACATGGCCTTTCGTATCTGATCTGCGCACCGGTGCGATGTCGGGCGGTTCGGCCGAACAGGCGCTTCTGACCGCAGGCTGCGCGCAGATGCACCGCTTCTACGATCTGCCGGGCGGTGCCGCGTCGGGCATCTCCGACAGCAAGCTGCCCGATATGCAGGCGGGCTGGGAACAAGGCATCACCAATTCTTTGGCCGGTCTTGCCGGTCTGAACATGTGTTATGAGGCCGTGGGTATGCATGCCTCGCTTTTGGGCTTTTGCCTTGAAAGCCTTGTGCTTGGCGATGACCTTTTGGGTCAGGCCATGCGTCTGGTGCGCGGTATCGACGTGAACCCGGACAGTACCAGCATCGAAGCGATGAAGGCGGTTTGTATGGGCGGGCCCGGCCACTACCTTGGTTCCGAGCAAACGCTCAAACTGATGCAGACCGAGTATATCTACCCCGTATGCGCCAACCGGATGAGCCCTAAGGAATGGAACGAGGCGGGCAAACCGATCCTTTTGGATACGGCAATCGCACGCAAGAATGCCATCTTGTCCAAGGCCGGTTGTGTGATTGACCCCGAAATTGATCAAGCGATCCGCAATAAATACAATATCTATTTCAGGTAATCGGCTGCCTTACAGCCAAAAGACGGCCATAAACGACCTGGATCCGTCGCGAAACGGGCTGACGTAATCCCCGCCTTGAGTGATCAAGGCGGGGGCAGTTTTCGGGTTTGGCATGGACGAATTTGATTACATCATCGTGGGCGCAGGCTCGGCCGGTTGTGTCTTGGCCGACCGGTTGTCGGCCAATGGCCGCCACCGTGTTCTGGTACTGGAAGCGGGCGGCAGTGACCGGCGCTTTTATGTTCATCTGCCGCTGGGTTACGGCAAGCTGTTCTATAACCAAGCCGTCAACTGGATGTATCAGACCGAAGCCGATCCGGGCCTTGGCGGCAATCGTGATTTCTGGCCGCGTGGCAAGATCCTTGGCGGATCAAGTTCGATCAACGCCATGGTGTGGATACGTGGTCATGCCAGCGACTATGCCGATTGGGAAGCTGTCGGCGGCAGGCCCTGGGGGGCAGAGGCATGTTTGGCGGCCTACCGCGCGATTGAGGATACAGAAGCCGGGGGCGACGCATGGCGCGGTGAAGGCGGGCCGTTGTTCATTTCGGCCAACCGCACAGATCTGCATCCCTTGTGCGATAGCTTCATGCGCTCGGCCATGGCGGCTGGGCTTGATGCCAACCCCGACTTCAACGGCGCTGAGCAAGAGGGTGTCGGCATCTATCAGATGACTATCAAGAACGCGCGCCGCAACTCTGCCGCGCGCGCGTTTTTGCGGCCAGCGATGAAGCGCCCGAATGTGACGGTGCTGACCCATGCCCATGCGACGCGGGTGATATTTGAAGGTCGTCGTGCGGTTGGTGTCGAATATCGCCGCAAAGGCGCCTTGCATCAGGTGCGCGCGGGGCGCGAGGTGATCTTGTCAGGCGGGGCGATCAACACCCCGCAGCTTTTGATGCTGTCGGGTGTCGGTAACGGCGCGCATCTGCAAAGCCACGGAATTGCGGTTATGGCCGATAATCCCAATGTCGGCCAGCATCTGAATGACCACCAGGGCGTCAACTACACCTGGAAGATGAAAGTCCCGACCTATAATGACATCTTGCGCCCATGGTGGGGTAAGGCATTGGTTGGTATGAAATATTTCATCTCCGGCAAAGGGCCTTTGGCAAAGTCTATCAACCATGCGGGCGGGTTCTTTCGCACCGCACCCGATCTTGACCGCCCCAATATGCAGCTTTATTTTCAGGCCTTTTCAACCTTGATCCCGCGCAATGGTGAACGCCCGTTGCTGCGCCCGGACCCGTTTTCGGGCCTGTCGATTGGCCTGTCAAACTGCCGTCCGACCAGCCGCGGGGAAGTTACGCTTAATTCACCCGATCCCTTCGCCCACCCCAGGATCAGCGCCAATGCGTTTTCCACCGATGCCGATGTCGCGGAAATGCTGCTGGCGGTGAAATATCTGCGCAAAATCGCCGCCCAAGACCCCTTGCGCG
>JBAUHP010000008.1:0-4019 GCA_049680345.1 Albidovulum sp.
GTGCGGGGGTGGCGGTCGAACCGGTGGTGCGGTTTGACACCGCCGGCGGAGAATATGCAGGGCGTGATGTGGCGGGCTACCTTTTGCCAGAAGGATGCAGCGATGCGGCACCGTGAGTTCGCCCGCCAAGGCGGGTTTTTGGCGGTGGGTTTCGTCGCACTGCTGTTGGTTTTCACCGTCTGGCCGGGGATTGATCTGTGGGTGACCGCACAGTTTTACCGGCCGGGGCAGGGGTTTTGGCTGACAGGTGCGCCCTGGCTTGAAGATTTTCGCCATGCGGTCTGGGATTTGTCGATCGTCATGTTGGTGGCGGCGTTGATCGGGCTGGTGATGGCGCTGGTCAAAAAACCTTTGTTGCGGATCGGGGCGGGGCCCTGGGGCTTTGTGGTTCTTTTATATGTGCTGGCGCCGGGGGTCTTGGTTAACGGCTTGCTCAAAAGCTATTGGGGGCGGGCGCGGCCTGCGGATGTCCGCGATTTTGGCGGGGTTGGGATATTCACGCCGCCGTGGCCGCCTGCGGATCAATGCGCCAGCAATTGTTCCTTCGTGTCGGGCGAGGTTTCGGCGACAATGGCGCTTGCAGTCGCGGTGCTTTTGATCATCCGGTTGAAACGGCACGATTGGCCCGGATGGTTGCGCAAACCGGTTATAGTTCTGGCGCTTGTCTTGCCGCTTGCCGTCTCGGCGCAGCGGATTGCCACGGGGCGGCATTTCTTGTCTGACGCGCTCTTTGCGATGCTGTTTACGCTGGCGGTTGCCTGGGTCTTGGCGGCTTTGATCAACCGCAATCCGCCAAGGCCAGACTAAGCCATATCAAGCGCGCCAATCAGGGCGCGGGTCTTGTTGACAACCCCTGCGACTCCCCCTATACGGCGCCCACTCGGGCTATGGGGAAACCTTGTGTCCTTGTATCAAAATTGAAGTGGTCACGATCCGGGCTTAAGCCTCGATCCTCTGGAATTCCACCGCGTCGGCCCCAGCTTGGGGACGAATGCGGTTTTGGTGTTTTGTGGACGCACAGGGCACGACATGAGCGAAAGCCCCCGGAAACGGCGTCGACGGACGTACGTTGAACGGGTTGCAAGATAGGGCGAAATTAATGCCGACGATCCAACAGCTGATCCGCAAGCCGCGGGAAGCCAATGTAAGAAAGTCCAAGTCGCAGCACTTGGAATCCTGCCCGCAAAAGCGCGGCGTCTGTACGCGCGTCTATACGACGACGCCGAAGAAGCCGAACTCGGCCATGCGGAAAGTCGCCAAGGTGCGTCTGACCAACGGCTTTGAGGTCATCAGCTATATCCCCGGTGAAAAGCACAACCTTCAGGAGCACTCTGTGGTTCTGATCCGTGGCGGCCGGGTAAAAGACCTTCCGGGTGTCCGTTATCACATCTTGCGTGGTGTGTTGGATACCCAAGGCGTCAAAGATCGTCGTCAGCGTCGTTCGAAATACGGCGCAAAGCGTCCGAAATAAGGAGAGGCAGAGATGTCCCGTCGTCACGCCGCCGAAAAGCGCGAAGTTTTGCCTGACGCCAAATATGGCGATAAGGTTCTGACCAAATTCATGAACAACCTGATGGTTGACGGTAAGAAATCCGTCGCCGAACGCATCGTTTACAGTGCGATGGAACGGGTCGAAGGCAAGCTCAAGCGCGCGCCGATCGAAGCCTTCCACGAAGCGCTGGAAAACGTGAAGCCGTCGCTTGAAGTGCGGTCGCGTCGGGTTGGTGGTGCGACCTATCAGGTCCCGGTCGAGGTTCGCCCCGAGCGCCGCGAAGCCCTTGCAATTCGCTGGCTGATCATCGCCGCGAAAAAGCGCAATGAGAACACGATGGAAGAGCGTCTTGCAGGCGAGCTTCTGGATGCCGTGAACTCGCGTGGGACCGCTGTGAAAAAGCGCGAAGACACACATAAGATGGCCGACGCAAACAAAGCGTTCAGCCATTACCGCTGGTAATAAGAGAAAGCCTGAGGCAGCCCAATGGCACGCGAATATACCCTGAACCACTACCGGAATTTCGGCATCATCGCCCATATCGACGCGGGTAAGACCACGACGACTGAGCGGATCCTGTATTACACCGGCAAATCCCACAAAATCGGCGAAGTGCATGATGGCGCTGCAACGATGGACTGGATGGAGCAAGAGCAGGAGCGTGGCATCACGATCACTTCGGCTGCGACGACCACTTTCTGGCAGCGCACCGTCGACAGTGACAACCTGTCGAAAGATGACCGCTACCGTTTCAACATCATCGACACCCCCGGCCACGTTGACTTCACCATTGAAGTTGAGCGTTCCTTGGCGGTGCTTGATGGTGCTGTGGTGCTGTTGGACGGCAACGCCGGTGTTGAGCCGCAGACAGAAACCGTCTGGCGTCAGGCGGATCGTTACAAGGTTCCGCGGATTGTCTTCGTTAACAAAATGGACAAGACCGGCGCTGATTTCTACAACTGCGTGAAGATGATCAAGGACCGCACCGGGGCCACCCCGATGCCGGTTGCCTTGCCGATTGGCGCAGAAGACAAGCTTGAAGGCATCATCGATCTGATCACCATGGAAGAATGGGTCTATCAGGGCGAAGATCTGGGCGCTTCGTGGGTGCGTCAGCCGATCCGCGCGGATCTTAAGGATCTGGCCGACAAATGGCGCCATGACATGCTTGAACTTGCGGTAGAGCAAGATGATGAAGTGATGGAAGCCTATCTTGAGGGTAATGAGCCTGACGCAGAAACGCTGCGCCGCCTGATCCGCAAAGGCTGCCTCTCGCTTTCCTTCGTGCCGATGCTGGCAGGCTCTGCATTCAAGAACAAAGGTGTTCAGCCGATGCTGAACGCTGTGATCGACTTCTTGCCAAACCCGCTGGACGTGCCGCCTTACATGGGCTTCACCCCGGGTGATGAGACGGAAACCCGTAACATCCAGCGTTCTGCCGATGATGCGCAGCCGTTTTCCGGGCTGGCCTTCAAGATCATGAACGACCCCTTCGTGGGTTCCTTGACCTTCACGCGGATCTATTCGGGCGTGTTGAACAAGGGCGATCAGATGCTGAATGCGACCAAAGAGCGTAAAGAGCGCGTTGGCCGTATGATGATGATGCATGCCATCGACCGCGAAGAGATCACCGAAGCATTTGCTGGCGACATCATTGCATTGGCCGGTCTGAAAGAAACCACCACGGGCGACACGCTTTGTGATCCGGCCAAGCCGGTGGTTCTGGAAACCATGACCTTCCCGCAGCCGGTTATCGAAATCGCTGTGGAACCGAAGACCAAGGCTGACCAGGAAAAGATGGGCATCGCTTTGGCCCGTCTGGCCGCTGAAGACCCGTCCTTCCGTGTCGAGACCGATTTCGAATCCGGTCAGACGATCATGAAGGGTATGGGCGAACTTCACCTTGATATTCTCGTTGACCGTATGCGCCGCGAATTCAAGGTCGAGGCCAATATCGGTGCACCTCAGGTGGCTTACCGCGAAACCATCGGCCATGAGGCCGAGATCGACTACACCCATAAGAAACAGTCCGGTGGTACCGGTCAGTTTGCCCGCATCAAGATGATCATCTCTCCGACCGAGCCGGGCGAAGGCTATTCGTTCGAGAGCAAGATCGTTGGTGGTGCCATTCCGAAAGAATACATCCCGGGTGTTGAAAAAGGCATCAAATCGGTGATGGATTCAGGCCCGCTTGCCGGCTTCCCGGTGATCGACTTCAAGGTGGCGCTGATCGACGGTGGCTTCCACGATGTTGACTCCTCGGTTCTGGCCTTTGAAATTGCGGCACGTGCCGGGATGCGCGAAGGTCTGAAAAAGGCTGGTGCGAAACTGCTTGAGCCGATCATGAAGGTCGAAGTTGTCACCCCGGAAGAATATACCGGCGGCATCATCGGCGATCTGACCAGCCGTCGTGGCATGGTTCAGGGCCAGGACAGCCGCGGCAACGCCAATGTGATCACCGCAATGGTGCCGCTGGCCAATATGTTCGGCTATATCAATACCTTGCGCTCCATGTCGTCGGGTCGCG
>JBAUHP010000009.1:0-22354 GCA_049680345.1 Albidovulum sp.
ACCTCGCCCGCGCCGACCTGAAATTGCAGCAATGCCGCGATATCGGCGCGAAAGATCACCCAGACCGCGCCCGCCCCGCCGATGGTCAGGGCAAGGGCCATGCGCAGGGTGGTGATCTGGCGCAACAAAAGCCAGCCAAAACCCGCTGAAAGGATCGGGGTCAGGGTGAAAACGGCGGCGGTGGATACCGGCGGCGCGGTTTTGAGCCCCTCGAACATCAAGACAAAATAGCTTGCAAGGCAAAGACCCAACAGCCCGTAGCGCCAAGGTGCCTTGCCGTCGCCCGACCGAAACGCCCCGGTGGCAAGGGCGGCCCCGCCCACCAAAGCGGCGGCAGCCAGGAACCGCACTGCGGTGAAGGCCGTGGGCGAAATCAGGTTCGCCATCAGGCTGCCCAGCGAAAATGACCCCGAGATCATTGCCGAAAAGCCAAGCATCGCCAGATGGCCGCGCAAAGCGGGTGCCATCAGTCGGCCAATGCCGATTGCGCGCTTTCCTTCAGCGCGGTCAAGAACAGCTGAACCTTGGGGCTGCGGTGCAGATCGACATGGGTGACAAGCCATAAAGGCACGTCCCAATCCGCGCAGGGCGCCATCACCTCAACCAGATCGGCGCGGCGACGGGCGATGATGACCGGCAAGAACCCGATGCCAACCCCCGCCTCAATGGCATCAAGCCGCGCTTCGGCATCATTGGTGCGAAAGACGATGGCCTCTGCGGGCACCCTGCCTGCCAACCAGCGGTGAAACGGCGCGCGCGCCTCGGGCACGTCAGGCCCGACAAAGCGGTGGCGGGGCAGATCGGCTTCATCTACCACGCGGCAGGCCCCATCCGCATAGGGTTTACCGGCATATAGCGCCACACGCTGGCTTATCAGGGGCTGCACGACATAATCGGGATCTTGGGGTTTCTCGCCGCCACGGATCGCGGCATGCGCCTCGCCATATTCAAGGCGAAAGAGCCGCACATCGGTAAGATAGCGCATCCGAAGCTCGGGGTAATCACGGCCAAGCTGCGCCAAAACCGGGGTCACCAGCCCTGAAAGGCCGGGCAGCGAGGTGACCACCAACTCACCCGAAATGCCTTCGCCCGCCCCGCTGATACGCGCGGCAAGCTGCGAGAATTTATCTTCCGCCATGCCGGCCACGGCCAGCAATTCTTGCCCGGCCTCGGTGGCGGTATAACCGCGCGCGTGGCGCTGAAAAAGCTTGGTGCCAAGGCGCGCCTCCAGCGCATCAATATGGCGGATCACCGTGGCATGGTGAACGCCCAGCACCTCTGCCGCCCCCGACACTGTGCCCAGCCGCGCAACCTGAAAGGCCGTGCGAATTTCATCCCAATTGTCAAAGCTCATCTATGTGCACCTGCAAACATGTTGGCTGCATTTCGGCCCATTGCGTTCAAAAGTGCAATGGCCATTTTCAGGGCGAAGAGAGATTTCGCACAAAAAGGAGAAATGCGATGACCAAGGTCTTACGGATAGACAGCTCGATCAAGGGCGCAGCCTCGGTAACCCGCAAACTGACGGACACTCTGGTGGCACGGCTGGACGACCCCGAGGTGACCTTGCGCGATGCGCAAGATATCGCGCTGATTGACGGCGCATGGGTCGGCGCCGCCTATACGCCGCGTGAAAACCGCACAGCGGAGCAAAACGCCACCTTGGCACTCTCAGACGCGCTGATCGCCGAATTGCGCGCAGCCGATGCGATTGTGATCGGCATGCCGGTCTATAATTTCGGCGTCACCGGTCCCTTGAAGGCCTGGCTCGACCAGATCTGCCGGGTGAATGAAACCTTTTCCTATTCCGAAGGCGGCCCCAAGGGCCTGCTGGCCGATAAGCCGGTCTATGTGGTCTATGCCTCGGGCGGGGTGCCGATGGGATCGGATTATGACTTCGCATCGGGCTATTTGCGCCAGGTCCTGGGCTTTGTCGGATTGACGAATGTGCAGTTTGTTGCCGCCGAAGGTGTTGCGGCGGATGAAGCCGCAGCGCTGACACGGGCCGAAGATGCAATTGCGGCCTTGGCCGCGTAAGGCCGCTATGACGAAATGCGGTCAGGGCGGGCGATAGCCCGCCCGGGTCGGGTCACAAATTGAATTTCCGCCTTGAGGCCTTATGGTCTTGCAAGGTTAGCTTAGCTACTATTCTTGCGATAGGCTTTGGCACGGGAATTACTTTGGCCTCCAAACCAAACACATTAGGCGAAGAACTCTCCGGAGGTTCTGCCCCAAATCAAGACCTCACTTTCGGCGCATGGTTGAGGTACTTAATGCAAAGGCTACTATACTCGGGCCTGTTGGCCTGCCTAACTGCGCTGACATTGTGGTGGTTCTTAGAGCGGCCAGACGTGGACACGGTCCCGGCTTTGATCCTCCTGTCTGCACTGATTATCTTTTGGTGGTTTGTGGATCGCAAAATGCGCGGCAACAAACAGCACTTCTTGTTGGCCAATGATCGTCAGGGCTTCATGCATGGTCTGAGACTGGATGAGAAAACTGCGGTGTTTGATGGAAGCAATATTTTCCATCTTGGGCTTGACAACCGATTAGACGCACAGCCGCTTGGCGAGATTGCTCATCTGCTTCGCTCACAGGGATACCGCATCATTTGTTTCTTTGACGCCAATATATTTCACACACTTGGTGAGCACGGGGCTTTCCAAAGCGACAAACGCCATTCGCCTGCGATGCTCGAACCTATTTTTGGACTCAAAGAAGACGAAATCTATGTCGTGCCTAGCGGCGTTCAGGCAGACAGATACATTTTGGAATGTCTCAAATATATGCCAATTTCCTTTGCAGTGACCAACGACAAGTATCGTGATTTCGCAAGCCAATATCCAACTGTGATGAAGGATAACCTTTGGCGCAAAGGCGTGGTGGTTTCAGGGAATGAAGTCAGGTTGCTTCATCATTGACTGGGGGACTGACAAAAGCGAATTGCAAACGACAGCTAAGTCCCACGGAGCAGAAATTCAAACCTGGACACCACCCGCCCCGGGCCACATCCTTGACTCCCCTGCCCATATCCCCTATCGCCCGCCTTGAATTCCCGGAAGTCGTCATGCTTCCGGTCCCCGGCCTTTTCGGGGATCGCCGTCAGTCAGCGCGTTGCGCCCACTGGCGCGATTGGCGTTTGGGCGCATCTTGCCTATCTTAAGGTGCGTGAAGTGGATGGGCCAAGGAGGGCCGCAAGATGTTCGAGAATCTATCAGAACGCCTTGGCGGTGTCTTTGACCGGCTGACCAAACAAGGTGCCTTGTCCGAGGCAGATGTCGCCACCGCCTTGCGCGAAGTGCGCGTGGCCCTGCTTGAGGCCGACGTGTCATTGGCCGTGGCGCGCGATTTCATCAAGGCGGTTGAGGCGAAAGCCTCGGGTCAGGCGGTGACCAAATCGGTCACACCGGGCCAGCAGGTCGTCAAGATCGTCCATGACGAATTGATCAAGGTGCTGGCCGGTGGCGATGCGGCCGAAGCGCTGAAAATCGACAACCCGCCGGCGCCGATCCTGATGGTCGGCCTTCAGGGTTCGGGCAAAACCACGACCACGGCAAAACTGGCCAAACGCCTGACCGAGAAAAACGGCAAGCGGGTGTTGATGGCGTCTTTGGACACCAACCGCCCCGCCGCGATGGAGCAGTTGCAGATACTGGGCGTGCAGATCGGCGTTGATACCTTGCCGATCGTCAAGGGCGAAACCGCGGTTCAGATTGCCAAACGCGCCAAGCAGCAGGCCACTTTGGGCGGCTATGACGTCTACATGCTGGATACTGCGGGCCGCTTGCATATCGACGAAATCTTGATGAACGAAGTGCAAGCGGTTCGCGATGCGGTCACCCCGCGCGAAACCTTGCTGGTGGTTGATGGCCTGACCGGGCAAGACGCCGTGAACGTGGCCACGGAATTTGACGGCAAGGTCGGCATTTCGGGCGTGGTGCTGACCCGGATGGATGGCGACGGGCGCGGCGGCGCGGCCCTGTCGATGCGCGCGGTGACCGGCAAGCCGATCCGTTTCGTCGGGCTTGGCGAAAAGATGGACGCGCTTGAAACCTTCGAGGCAGAGCGTGTGGCAGGCCGCATTCTTGGCATGGGCGATATTGTCGCCCTGGTCGAAAAGGCCCAGGAAACCATCGAAATCGCCGAAGCCGAACGGATGATGAAGCGGTTCCAGAAGGGTCTGTTCAATATGAACGACCTTAAAGGTCAGCTTGAACAGATGGCAAAGATGGGCGGCATGCAGGGCCTGATGGGCATGATGCCGGGCATGGGCAAGATGGCCAAGCAGGCCGAGAATGCCGGTTTTGACGACAAGATGCTGCGCCGTCAGGTCGCCTTGATCAATTCGATGACCAAGAAGGAACGCGCCAACCCCGATCTGATGGCCGCCTCGCGCAAACGCCGCGTGGCTGCAGGTGCCGGGCTTGAAGTGTCCGAGCTGAACAAGCTTCTCAAGATGCACCGGCAGATGGCCGATGTGATGAAGAAGATGGGAAAAATGGGCAAAGGCGGCATGCTCAAACAAGCGATGAAGGGCATGATGGGCAAGGGCGGCGGCATGCCCGATATGAATGATCCCAAAGCGATGGAAGAGGCCGCGAAAGCGCTGCAAGGCAAGATGCCGGGCGGCATGGGTGGGCTTGGCGGCCTGAATTTGCCCGGCGGGCTTTCGGGCCTTGGCGGTTTTGGGAAAAAGAAATGAGCCTGCAAAACACCGATTTTTCTGCGAAAAATCAAGCCACCTGCGGCGGCCGTAGCCGTGATTTTTCGCAGAAAAATCGTTTTGGCTCAAATCTCGAGGCACAGGTATGATCGCCCCCACGCTTCATACCGAACGCCTGACCCTACGCGCACCGAAGCTTGCGGATTTTGAGCATTGGGCCGCGTTTTTCGCCTCGCCACGTTCGATCCATGAGCGTGGCCAAAGGAACCGTGCCGAGGCATGGCAGCTTTGGGCCGCTGATGTCGCCTTGTGGCCGCTCAAGGGCTACGGCGCTTTTGGCGTGGATGACCGGGCGACCGGCGAGTATCTGGGCGAGGTCGGTATTTATGAATTCATCGGCTACCCCGAACCCGAACTTGGCTGGTTCACCGTGCCCGAGGCCGAGGGCAAAGGTTATGCCGCTGAGGCCGCATATGCCGTGATGCTTTGGGCACGCCAGAGCTTTGGTTGGGACCGGTTGATCAATATCATCGACCCGGCCAACGACCGTTCCATCGCCCTTGGCCTGCGGCTTGGCGGGGTCATTGATCCCACAGTGCCCGGCACTGACCCTGGCGATGTCGTGATCGTGCATGATCTGCGGGGGTTGGCATGAGAGCCAGCTCAAACTTCCTCGGGGCCGCGAGCCGTTTCGCCCTGCCTTATAAGCGCCCAAGCCGAATTGGAGGCCCGAATGAGTGATGATACAATCCGCGCCGCGGCGCTTTTGAAAGAACACCGCGACGCCATCGACCGGCTGGACGCGATCTTGGTCTATACGCTGGCCGAACGCTTCAAACAGACCCAGGCCGTCGGGCGGCTGAAGGCCGAGCATGACCTGCCCGCCTCGGACCCCGACCGCGAGGCGGGCCAGATGGCGCGGCTTGAACAGCTGGCTAAAGAGGCCGACCTCGACCCGGTTCTGGCAAAGAAATTCCTGACCTTCATCATTTCCGAAGTCATCAGGCATCACGAGAAACTGCAGAAATAGCCGGGAAACCCCGGTTCTACGCCATCTTAAAGGAGAAATACCATGGCTATGAAAATCCGTCTTGCGCGCGGTGGTTCCAAGAAGCGCCCATTCTATTCGATCGTTGCATCCGACAGCCGCATGCCGCGTGACGGCCGCTTCCTTGAAAAGCTCGGCACCTATAACCCGCTTTTGGCAAAAGACAGCGAAGAGCGCGTGAAAATGGACATCGACCGCGTACAATACTGGCTTGGCCAGGGCGCCCAGCCCACCGACCGTATCGCGCGGATGCTGGAAGCGGCTGGCGTGAAAGAAAAAGCCACCCGCGCCAATATGAAAAAGGCCGAGCCGGGCGACAAAGCCAAGAAGCGCGCCCTTGAAAAGGCCGAAAAAGCCGCAAAGCCCGTTGAAGAAGCCCCGGCAGTTGTCGAAGAGGCCGCCGCAGAAGAAGTTGTAGCAGAAGAAGCTGTAGCAGAAGAAGCCGCAGTTGAAGCACCGGCTGCTGAAGCTGCCGTTGAAGAAAAAGCTGCCGAATAAGGGCTTGATCCACGATGATGATCGGATTTTTCTTGCGCCGGATCGTAACCGTTGCCCTGTGCGGCGGGTCGTTTTGGTTCGGCATGAAAACCGATCGTCTTTTTACACCGCCCCCCGCTGCATCCGTGGCGGGGGCCGACTGCACCGAGGTGACGAATGGCAACTGACCGCATCTGCGTAGGCGCTGTTGCCGGGGCCTTTGGGGTGAAGGGCGAAGTGCGGCTGAAAAGCTTTTGCGCCGAACCTGCCGCCATTGCCGATTACGCGCCGCTTTACAACGAAGACGGCAGTCGCAGCTTTACCGTCACATTGACCCGCGGCCTGAATGACGGCCTTGTGGCGCGCCTTTCGGGCATTACCACCAAGGAAGAGGCCGACGCCCTGCGCGGCCTGTCGCTTTTCACCGACCGCGAGAAACTGCCAAACCTGCCGGATGATGAATTCTACCACACCGATCTTGTCGGGCTGGATGTGCTTGATACCAGCGGTGCGGCCATGGGCACATTGCGCGCGGTTTATAACCACGGTGCAGGCGATATTTTGGAAATTTTCGTGCCCGGGCGCAAAACCACGTTGATGCTGCCCTTCACCAAAGCCGCCGTCCCGACCGTCGATCTGACCGCGCGCCGGATCATCATCGATCCGCCCGAGGAATCCGAGGCGAAATAGGCCGCTGATCCCAGATACTGCTGACTTCGCTTTAATAGCTGCGTTCGCGCAGCATCTGCCAATGCAGCGCGAATGACGGGAAGAAAAACAGCACGAACCCGAAGTTCTGATAGGCATAGAACATCATCGGGATCCACAACAGCACCGCCAGCAACCCCACACCGCCGCTGATAAGGCCAGCGGTGCGCACCGGAACCAGCCGCGCCAGCGCCAGGTGAAAAAGCTTGCCGCCATCCAAAGGATGAACCGGGATCAGGTTGAAAAGTGCCAGCCAGATATTCAGCGACCCCAGAACCCAAAGCCCCCAGGCCAGATCGCCCGTGGCCATCGGCGCCAACATTGACGCCACCGCCCAGATCACCAGATTGACGATCGGCCCCATTGCGACGATCAGCTCATCTTGCGACCGGGTCGCCGATTGGCCGCGTTCACAAAACCCGCCGCCGCCAAACATCACGATGCGCCGCACCCGCAGACCTTGCACCAATGAGCCCCAGGCATGGCCCAATTCATGCAAGAAGATCGACAAGATCAACATCAGCAAAAAGGCCACGTCATACATATCGACATGGCCGCCCCCAAGACCCAGAATGATCATCGGCAGCAAGATGAAATTCCCTGCAATCTGCACCGGAATGCCCCAGGGGCCACGAAATTCGAAAATCGGATTGGCATTGAGCATCGAAAAAAGCGCCTTTCAAACGCGAACACTGCGGGCCTGTTTCAGCCCTTAGACCGCAATTATGGCAAATATTCTACTCAAGACTGATTGTTTCCTGTCTTGCCGCCCCCAGCCCAAGCAATTGATTCCGCGCACCAATCGGCGTATCGATCCGGGGCGCGCGTAACCAACCGGGGTCCCATGTCCGAACCACCAACCAAATCGCACGGCCGTCTGGCGGTTTCGGCAAGCATCAAACCGCGCGAGCTGATGCGCACCACCCCGCGCATCAAAGGCGCGTGGTGCGCCAAAATCATCACCCTGTTCCCCGAGGCTTTTCCCGGCACTTTGGGCCTGTCGCTGACCGGCAAAGCCTTGCAAGAGGGGCTTTGGGCGCTTGAACCGATTGACCTGCGCCCCTTTGGCATCGGCAAGCACCGCAATGTCGATGATACCCCGGCGGGCGGCGGTGCGGGCATGGTCTTGCGTGCCGACGTGGTTGCCGCCGCCTTGGATGAGGCCGCCATCGGCACGCCGCCTGACCGCGCCCGCTGGCCGGTCATATACCTTTCGCCGCGCGGCAAACCGTTTGATCAGGCCATCGCCCGGCGGCTGGCGGGCGGCGATGGCGTTACGCTGTTATGCGGCCGGTTTGAAGGCGTCGACGAACGGGTGCTTGAGCATTACGACATCGAAGAGCTCAGCCTTGGCGATTTCGTCCTCAGCGGCGGCGAGATTGCGGCACAAGCGATGCTGGACGCCACCGTGCGGCTGTTGCCGGGGGTTTTGGGCAATGCTGAATCGACCGAGGATGAAAGCTTTTCGGCCGGGCTGTTGGAATATCCGCAATATACCAAACCGCCGCTTTGGCAGGGCCGCGAAATCCCCCCGGTTTTGACCTCTGGCCACCACGGAGAAATCGCCAAATGGCGGCAAGCCGAGGCCGAGCGGATAACGAAAACCAAGCGACCGGACCTTTGGGCGGCTTACAGCGGCAAAGACCCGAAATAACACCGCTTGGGGCGCTAAGGGGTCAAAAACCCCCGGCGGTTTTGCGCAAATCGTCGGGCGACAGGCGGTATGTTGTGAGCATATCCAAAGAATAGGCCCCCAGCCCTTCGTAGAATTTGATCGTGGCCGCGTTCCAGTCAAGACAAACCCATTCCAACATCTGCCCGCCACGCGCCAGCGCAAGTTTTGACAGATAAGCCATCATGACCTTGCCCAGCCCAAGGTGGCGCATACCCTCATCTATGAAGAAAGCGTCGATGAAGAGACCTGACCGGCCGGTAAACGCCGAAGATTTTTGGCAAAAGAACATGAAGCCGACGGTCTTGCCCTCATAGATGCCAAAGACCGCCTCGCCTTGACTGGTTTCCAGCAGGTTTCGGATATTATCTTCGGTCACGATTATTTCATCGGCCATCTTTTGATAGGCACCAAGCTTGTGCATGAAGGCGACAATCAACCCCGCATCCTGAACCGTCGCATGGCGCAAAACGAATTTCGGGTCTTTGGTCTTGATCATATCCATAGGGGCGCCCTTTCAAGACTGCGATCACAGGGCAGCTTGGCATTTGATCATATTTTTGGCAATAATTTTGATCAAATCTTACGCCCGCGATTCTGAACCCGCACATCCTCATCCGCACACTTGACCCATCCCCCCTTCCCCCCTATACCCCGCCTGTCCGGGGACTTGGGTTGAGTCCATCGGACCTTTTTTGTTGGCTGATGCGCTTGCCTTCTTCGGCAAGAGACGGGCGGGCAGGAATGGACCAAAAGAAAGTGACCTGACCTCTGGCGGGCGTATCTGGTGAAAGCCGATAGGGACCCGGGTGAAGACCAGAGCTCTGAGGATGCGACAACACCTTCGTGGATTAACCGCGAGCATTGGAAAGGATATGCGATGGATATGATCGCACAGCTAGAGGCCGAGCAGATCGCCAGCCTCGCCAAGGACGTCCCGGACTTCAAAGCCGGTGACACCGTGAAAGTCGGCTTCAAGGTGACAGAGGGTACGCGTACCCGTGTGCAGAATTACGAAGGCGTGTGTATCGCCCGTAAGGGTGGCTCGACCATCGCCGCATCCTTCACCGTGCGCAAAATCTCTTTCGGTGAAGGCGTTGAGCGGGTGTTCCCGCTTTATTCGACCAATATCGCCACGATCGAAGTTGTGCGCCGTGGCCGTGTGCGCCGCGCCAAGCTTTACTATCTGCGCGATCGTCGTGGTAAATCGGCACGGATCACCGAGAACACCCGTTACAAAGCCAAAACCGAATAGGAGCGGGATCATGAGAAAAGACATTCACCCCGACTACCACATGATCAATGTGAAATTGACTGATGGCACCGTGTTCCAGACCAAATCGACCTGGGGCAAGGACGGCGATCAGATGTCGTTGGATATCGATCCTTCGGTGCATCCGGCATGGACCGGCGGCAATACCAGGCTGATGGATACCGGCGGCCGTGTGTCGAAGTTCAAAAACAAGTACGCAGGTCTTGGATTCTGAACTGCTTGCGCTTTTCAAAAAGGCGCATACAACATATAGTGACAGGCGCGCTGGCAACGGCGCGCCTTTTGAGTCTCTCAGACAGCGGATAAGGACGGATCGTGGCGCATATCATCGTTGTTGGTAATGAAAAGGGTGGGTCGGGCAAATCGACGACCTGCATGCATGTCGCAACCGCCCTTGTCCGGATGGGCCATAAGGTTGGTGGGCTGGACCTTGATCTGCGCCAGCGCAGCTTCGGGCGCTATGTCGAGAACCGCATTGCCTATGCGCGCAAGGAAGGGATTGATCTGCCGATCCCGGATTACCGCGAATTGCCCGAGGTTGATCAATCAACCCTGGCCCCCAGCGAAAACGTGTTTGATCACCGTCTTTCTGCGGCCGTGGCAAGCCTTGAAAAAGAATGCGATTTCATCCTTATCGACTGCCCCGGCAGCCACACAAGGCTAAGTCAGGTCGCCCATTCGCTGGCCGATACGCTGATCACGCCGCTGAATGACAGTTTCATCGACTTTGATCTTCTGGCCCGCATTGACCCCGACACGAGCCGCGTAACCGGCCCTTCGATCTATTCGGAAATGGTCTGGTCGGCGCGCCAGCTGCGCGCCCGCGCCGGGTTGAAACCCATCGACTGGATCGTGTTGCGCAACCGTCTTGGCGCCCAGCAGATGCATAACAAGAAAAAAGTCGGCGAAGCCTTGGAGCAATTGTCAAAGCGCATCGGCTTTCGCGTGGTTCCGGGCTTTTCCGAACGCGTGATCTTTCGCGAACTTTTCCCACGCGGGCTGACGCTGCTGGATCTGCGCGATGTGGGGGTTGAGAACCTTAACCTCTCAAACGTCGCGGCACGTCAAGAAGTGCGCGATCTGGTCAAGTCATTGAACCTGCCCGATGTTACCGTCTCATTCTAGGCGCGGTTACGCTGGCCGCGATTGAAATGCGCGGTCCCGGCGATTCGCGCGAAACGCTTTAAGCGTTCTTGAGCGACCGGCGAAACAGCACCGGTGCCACATGGTCGCGCCGCCCTTGTGGGGCCACAACCAGGCCCGTCAGGCGCAGGTCAAATGCATCAGGGGTATTTTCGCCCTGGCCGGTAAAACGGCTAAGCATGCGTGCGATGATCTTCATTCTCATCTCCGATCGGCTTTTTGTCTGCGTTCAATTTTCAACCTGCACCATGTCCGAATCATGACGCGGGTCAGGCCATTTGCTGTTCATAAGTGACCAAAAACTGGTAAAGGCCACATTAAAGCGCGCGACATTTCACTTCGGCTGAAAGCGGTAGTGCTTGATGGAACCGGGCTTCATTTCCGCCGAATAGCCGGGCCGGGTTGGCGGCATATAGGCCGCATTCTTGATCACGCAAGGATCAAGAAAATGTTCGTGCAAATGATCGACATATTCGATCACACGGCCCTCACGCGTGCCGGCAATACACAGATAATCAATCATCGACAGGTGCTGTACATATTCGCAAAGCCCCACGCCGCCCGCATGGGGGCAGACCTTCAGCCCGTATTTCGCGGCCATCAGCATCACCGCCAGCACCTCATTCACGCCGCCCAGACGGGCCGCGTCGATCTGCACCACATCAATGGCCCCGCGCATGATCAACTGCTTGAATACAATGCGGTTTTGACACATCTCGCCGGTGGCCACCTGCACCGGAGCCACAGCTTCGCGGATCTTGCGGTGGCCTTCGACATCATCGGGGCTGGTGGGTTCTTCGATGAACCATGGCCGCGCGAAGGCCAGTTCGCGCACCCAAGCAATTGCTTCATCCACCTCCCAGACCTGATTGGCGTCGATCATCAGATGGACATTATCGCCCAGCGTTTCACGCGCGATGCGCAAGCGGCGTTTGTCATCTTCCAGATCGCGCCCGACCTTCATCTTGATATGACGAAAACCCGCATCAGCGGCTTCGCGGCACAAGCGGCGCAGCTTGTCGTCGGAATAGCCAAGCCAACCGGCAGAAGTGGTGTAGCAAGGATAGCCTTCACTTTGCAGCTTGGCGATGCGCTCAGTTTTGCCCGGCGCACGTTCGGTCAAGAATGCCTCGGCCCATTCGGGCGTGATGCAATCGGTGAGGTAGCGAAAATCAATGCAGCGCACAAATTCGGCAGGCGTCATATCCGCGACCATTTGCCAAACCGGCTTGCCCTCAATCTTGGCCCACAGATCCCAGACCGCATTGACCACAGCCCCCGTGGCCAGATGCATCGCCCCCTTGTCGGGGCCGATCCAGCGCAGCTGGCTGTCAGAGGTGACATGGCGCCAAAAGCGCCCCATATCTTCGGCCACCCAATCCATCTCTAGCCCCACGACCAGATGGCGCATGGCGTTGATCGCGGCACAGCAGATTTCGTTGCCGCGCCCGATGGTGAAGGTGAAGCCATGGCCTTCATGATCGCCGTCGGTTTCCAGAACCACATAGGCGGCCGAATAATCCGGATCGGGGTTCATCGCATCCGAGCCGTCCAGATGCAGCGACGTGGGAAAGCGCAGATCATGGGTGCGAAGGCCGGTGATACGGGTCATGGCTTAGGTCCTGATGACGTTTTGGGTTTGGGTGCCTAACCGGTCGATGCCAAGCTGCATGACCTCGCCGCCCTTCAAATAGACGGGCGGTTTTTGCCCCATGCCAACGCCGGGCGGGGTGCCGGTGGAAATCACATCCCCCGGCTGCAGCGACATGAACTGGCTGACGTAGGAGATCAAGAACGGCACCTTGTAGACCATCGTCGCGGTGCTGCCATTTTGAAAGCGCTTGCCGTCAACCTCCAGCCACAGCTTGAGCGCGTCTATATCACCCGCCTCATCCGGGGTCACAAGCCAGGGGCCGATGGGGCCGAAGGTATCGCAGCCCTTGCCCTTGTCCCAGGTGCCCGCGCGGTCAAGCTGATAGGCACGTTCACTTACATCATTGATCACCGCATAGCCTGCGACATGATCAAGGGCGCGGGCTTGGTCAATGTATTTGCCGCCGGTGCCGATGATCACGCCCAACTCCACCTCCCAGTCGGTCTTTTGCGCGCCGCGGGGGATTTCGACATCATCATCGGGGCCGCAGATGGCGCTGGTCCATTTGTTGAAAATCACCGGCTCGGGCGGCACCGAGAGGCCGCTTTCGGCGGCGTGGTCGGCGTAGTTCAGGCCGATGCAGATGAATTTGCCGATCTGGCCAACGCAGGGCCCCAAGCGCAGATCCTTTTGCGGGGTGCCGGGCACAAGCGGCAGGCTGGCGGGATCAAGGCTTGCCAGCTTGGCAAGGCTGGCCGGCGAAAGGTGGGGGCCTGCCACATCAGCAATGCTGCCCGACAAATCGCGGACCTGACCGTTTTGGTCCAAAAGCCCGGGTTTTTCCTGGCCCTTGGGGCCATAACGCAAAAGTTTCATGGCCTTAGCCCTTTCAGATAGTAACACCGCCATCAACCAGCAAAGCTTGCCCGGTGACAAATCGCGATTCCGCCGACAAAAGATAGACCACCATCGGCGTTATATCGGCGACCGTCGCCAGACGGCCCATCGGCTGGCGGGCAATGAAATCCTTTTCTGCCTGCACCGGATCGGCGGCTGACGCAATCCGCCCGCGCAAAGACGGGGTATCCACGGTGCCGGGGCAAAGCGCGTTGCAGCGCAGCCCTTGTGTTACGTAATCGGCGGCCACCGATTTGGTCAGACCGATGACGGCGGCTTTCGTCGCCCCATAAACGCAGCGCTTCTGGAAGCCTTTGATCGAAGAGGCCATCGAGGCCATGTTCAGAACCGAGGCATCGCCGGTGATTTTGGCGCGGCCCAGCATGCCGGGCAAGAAGGCACGCAACATCCGAAACATCGAGGTCACGTTAAGATCCAGCGAAAACGCCCAATCCGCATCGCTGATCTCAAGCACGGTTCCATGGTGCACAAAACCCGCGCAGTTGAAAAGCCCGTCCAAAGGGTCAAGCCGGGCGGCCAGTGCTTGCACCGCCGCATCATCGCGCACGTCCAGCAGATGGGTGGTGATGCGCGCCCCCTCATGCGCCAGCGTGGCCAGGGTTTCGGCGTTCACGTCGGTGGCGATGACGTTGGCACCTTCGGCAGCCAAGGCCAGCGCCGAGGCGCGGCCAATCCCCTGACCCGCCGCAGTTACTAGGATTGTCCGGTCTTTCAGGCGCATGTCGTAACCCTTCTTTTGTCGGGGTGATCGGGGCGGCTTGGTCAGATGGCCACAGATGCCCGGCCATGGCAAGCAAGACCTAACATGTTAGTTTGCGCGCGCCAAGCCGCCCGCCCGATCACAGCTTGAACATCACTGAGGGCGCGGTAAGCTGCGGTCATGGTGCTGACCAAGCGGCAATGGCGATTGCCGCTTATCCATTCAGACAAGAGGCCCGCTATGATCCCGGTTTTTGACGGCCATAACGACCTGCTTTTGCGGCTTCACATGGCCAAGGGGCAGCGCCAGAAGATCTGGGAGGGCAAGGACGGCAAAGGCCATCTTGACCTGCCCCGGATGAAGGCGGGCGGCTTTGTCGGCGGCTTCTTCGCAATCTACATCCCTTCCCCCGCAAAACCCGGCGACCTTGATTTCATGGCGATGAACGCGCTGATGGAAGTGCCGCCCTACGACTTTCCCTTGCCAAAGATGTTTGGGGTGGAAAAGGCCCAAGGCCCCGCCGTGGCCATGGCCGGGCATCTGATGGCATTGGAACGCACCGGCCAATTGTCGATTTGCCGAAACCTTGGCGATATCCGCGCGGCCATGGAAGCCGGGCGGATTGCCGCGATCATGCATATGGAAGGTGCCGAGGCGATCGACGCTGATCTTGACGCGCTGCATGTCTGGCATAGCGCAGGCCTGCGGTCCTTGGGGCCGGTCTGGTCGCGCCCCACGATCTTTGGCCATGGCGTGCCGTTTCGCTATCCGGGGTCACCCGACACCGGGCCGGGGCTGACGGAGGCGGGCAAAAGGCTTGTGGCGGAATGCAACCGCCTGAAGATCATGATTGACCTGTCGCATCTGAATGAGGCGGGCTTTGACGATGTGGCGGCCCTGTCGGATGCGCCCCTGGTCGCCACCCATTCCAATGCCCATGCCATCACCCCGTCCACGCGTAATCTGACCGACCGGCAATTGGCGATGATCCGCGATTCGGGCGGCATGGTCGGGCTGAACTTTGCCACGGCATTCTTGAACCCCGACGGGCGGCGCTGCGCCTTTCGCGGCTGGGATCCGATCTTGCGCCACCTTGATCATCTGATCGGCATTTTGGGCGAAGATCATATCGGGCTTGGCTCTGATTTCGACGGCGCTGAGATGCCTGCCGATCTGGGCGATGCCGCTGGCCTGCCGCAGCTGTTGGCGGCCCTTGCCGCCCATGGCTATGGCAGCACCCTTGTCACCAAGATCGCCCATGAAAACTGGCTGGCCCTGCTGGGCCGGACATGGGGGCCATGACATTGCCCCATATCGATAATGCGACCGCCCGGCGGCTGTTCTTGCACCGCCATGCGTTGATTGAACCGCCAAGTGGCGGCGCCAAAGGGGCGGAGCTTCTGGCGCTGATCGCCCGGCTGGGGTTTGTGCAGATCGACAGCATCAACACGGTAGAGCGCGCCCATCACATGATCTTGTGGTCACGTCGCCAAAGCTACCGCCCCGAAAACCTGCGCCCGCTTCTGGAACGCGACCGCAGCTTGTTTGAACATTGGACCCATGATGCCTCGATCATCCCGACCGCGTTTTTGGCGCATTGGAAGGGCCGGTTTGAACGTGATTTCATCCGCATTCCCGACCAATGGGAAGGCTGGCAAGGCACGGCCTTTCGCCACAAGGTCACGGATGTCTTGGCCCAGGTGCGCGACCACGGCCCGGTGGGCACCGGCGATGTCGGCAAGGATGAGGTGCGCGGCAAAGGCGGGTGGTGGGACTGGCATCCATCGAAAGCAGCCCTTGATTATCTGTGGCGCGCCGGGCGGCTGGCGATCTGCCGCCGCGAGGGTTTTGCGAAAATCTATGATCTGGCAGAGCGGGTCTATCCAGACTGCCCGCATCCCGACCACAAAGACACGATTGATTGGGCCTGCCGCGAAGCACTTGCGCGGCTTGGCTTTGCGACCGCAGGCGAACTTGCGGCCTTTTGGGACAAGATCACCCCGGCCGAGGCACGCGATTGGTGCGCGGCGGCCCTTGATCAAGGCGTGGTTGAAGAGGTGACGGTCGAGGGCGCGGATGGCAGCGCGCGGCCTTGTTTTGCAGTGCCGGGGCTGGCCGGATCCGCCGCCGCCATACCCGCGCCCACCAGCCGATTGCGCATCTTGTCGCCCTTCGATCCGGCATTGCGCGACCGCAAAAGAACCGAACGGCTTTTCGGGTTTCACTACCGGATCGAGGTTTTCGTACCCGAAGCAAAGCGCCAGTTCGGCTATTACGTCTTTCCAATTCTGGAAGGCACCAAGCTTATCGGGCGCATCGACATAAGATGCCAGCGCCGCGATCAAACCCTTGCCATTGCGGCGTTCTGGCCAGAACCCGGCGTCAAGATGACCCCAGCCAGATTGGCGCGGCTTCAGGCCGAGCTGACCCGGCTGGGCCGCTTCACCGCCTGCCCGACGCTTTGCTTTGCCGATGGCTGGCTGCGCGCGGCGAAAGCCCCCGCCAGGCCCTGACCCGTCACTTGCCGCGCCGGAAGAAACGCGCGCGCGCATAAAGCTCTTCCAGCCGTTTCATTCTGGCTTGGGTTTCATCCCATGTCAGGGTTTCAACGGCGGCCAGCAAGGTTTCCACCAACACCTGAATGGCGACCGTCGAATCCCATGCCGAGGGCGCTTCTATATGCGCCGAAAGCCGGTGACGGGCATGGGCTGCGGCGGGCGAAACCCATTGATCCGTGATCAACACCACCTCGGCGCCCTGGTCGGCGGCAATTTCGACCACTTGCAACACGTTGTTTTCATAGCGCCGGATATCGAAGGCCAAGAACACATCGCCCGGCGCCAGATCAATCAGCGCCGGGGGCCAAGCGCTTGACGCATCCGAGACCCTTTCGACATTCTGGCGGATGACCTTCATATGGGTGGTGAAGTAATCGGCAACCGAATGGGTAATGCGCCCGCCCATGGCGAAAACCTTGCGATTCTTATCGGCCATCAGGGCGGCAATCGCATCAAATTCGGCATGGTCAACCTGCGCCAGCGTGGCTTGCAGATTGCCCAAGACCACATCGGCAAAGCGGTTGAGCATATGGGTCTGCGGCACGCCATCTGCCCAGCGATCATGCTTGACCAAGGGTGAGATCAGCCGTTCTTCCAGCTCGGCTCGGACCGAGTTTTGCAGGTCGGGATAGCCCTTATAGCCCAGCTTTTGCGCCAGACGCACCACGGTGGGCGTGGACACCTTCGCCCCCTTGGCCAAAACCGTGATCGAGCCCAAGGCGGCCACCGGATAATGGCGGGTAATATGGCTTGCCAACTGCCGCTCGGCCGGGGTCAGCCCGTCGAAAGCGGTTTTGATCTGCTGTTCGATGGTCGGTTTTGCACTGGGCACCGGCACCTCCTGATTGAACGCCTCAGACATAGCACAAGAAACAATCGTAACAAAAAATTATTTTAGAAAACATCTTGACAGAACGGTCGCAAAATATGACCGTCTGGTTAATCGACGGGGGGGATATTAGCAACAAATGACCAAAGCTGATGCGCATATTGACGCCCTGTTCGCGCTTGAAAACCGCGATGGGTCAAGCGATGTGCTTTTGGTCTGCGAACATGCCTCAAACCATTTCCCACCGGCTTTCGGCACGCTTGGCCTGCCCGATGCGGCGCGCAAGGCCCATATCGCCTGGGATCCCGGCGCACTGGGGCTGGCGCGGGGGCTGGCGCAACGGCTTGACGCGGGTCTTGCCCATGCCGGGGTGTCGCGGCTGATCTATGACCTTAACCGAGCGCCAAATGAACCGGGCGCGATCGCGGAGAAAAGCGAAGCCTATGAAATTACAGGCAATACCGGCCTGACCAGCGCGCAAAGATGGCAACGCACCGAGGCCGTCTATCTGCCCTTTCACCATGCCTTGCACACCGAAATCGCCCGGCGGATCGCCCTTGGCCGCCCGCCGGTGCTGATCACCATCCATTCCTTCACCCCGGTCTATTTCGGCAAGGCGCGCGAGGTTGAATTTGGCGTGATCCATGATCAAGACCCGCGCCTTGCCCATGATGTGGTGGCCAATGCCCTGGCGATGACCCAGCTTAAGACCGCGCTGAATGAACCCTATTCGGCGGCGGATGCGGTTACCCATACCTTGCGGCTGCACGCCACCCCCTACGGGCTGCGCGCCGTCATGCTTGAGATCAGGAACGATCTGCTGGCCAGCCCCGAAGCCGAGGCGAAGATGGCCGATTTGTTGGCCCCGGTCTTGCGCGCCGCCATCGCGGGCCGCGCCACCGCCACCAGCAAAAAGGCGGTGATCTGATATGCCGAACTGGGCCAGAATATACGTCCGCCGGGTCGAGGCACTGAATTACCGCATTGGCCGCTTTGCCATGTATCTTTTGTTTGTGATGATGGCGATTTTGCTGTGGTCCTCGATCACCAAGATCATTCGGGTACCGGCGATCTGGACGCTGGAAATGGCGCAATTCACCCTTGTCGCCTATTACCTTCTGGGCGCGCCTTACACGTTTCAGCTTGGCACCAATGTGCGCATGGATCTGCTTTATGCGCGCATGCGCCCCCGCACCCAGGCCCTGTGGGATGCCTTCACGGTTTTCGCGCTGATTTTCTATCTTGGCGTCATGCTGAGCGGGGCTTTTGGCAGCACGGTTTATTCCTTCGAGACATGGGAAAGGGCGCCCTCTGGCTGGCGGCCCTATCTGTGGCCGATCAAGGTGGTCATCTGTTTCAGTTTCGTGCTGATGATTTTGCAATCCATTGTCCATCTGATCCGTGACATCGCGGTTCTACGCGGTGAGGAGATCTGATGTCTTACGAATGGATCGCGGTTTTGATGTTCTCGACCATGCTGCTGATGATGATCACCGGCCAGCGGGTCTTTGGCGCCATCGGCTTTGTCGCCGTTGTCGCGGCAATGTCGCTGTGGGGGACCGGCGGGTCTGACATGGGGTTTTCATCGGTGATGAAGCTGATGAAATGGAACACGCTGCTGACCCTGCCGATGTTCGTTTTCATGGGCTATGTGATGAGCGAAAGCCGGCTGGCCGAAGACCTATATAAGATGTTCCACGTATGGTTCGGCCCGCTGCCCGGCGGGCTTGCGGTGGGCACCATCTTCTTGATGGTGATGATCTCGGCGATGAACGGTCTGTCGGTGGCGGGCATGGCCATTGGGGCCACGATTGCCTTGCCGGAACTGGTCAAGCGCAACTACGACAAGCTGATGATTTCGGGCGTTATTCAGGGCGGATCAAGCCTTGGGATCTTGATCCCGCCGTCCGTTGTGCTGGTGCTTTTTGCCCAGATCGCCCGCCAACCGGTCAGCCAGCTTTGGCTTGCGGGGCTCTTGCCGGGCCTGCTGATGGCGTCGCTGTTCGTGGTTTATATCGTTACCCGTTGCTGGCTGAACCCATCGCTTGCCCCTGCCATTTCGGCCGAGGAACGCGCCGAAATCACCTGGGGCGAACGTATCGTGCTGCTGCGCGCCGGGCTGCTGCCGATGGTGATTTTCGGGGCGATGATGGTCCCCTTTATCAAGGGTTGGGCCAGCCTGACCGAGGCGTCGGTGATCGGTGCGCTGACGGCTGTCGCTGCTGCGGTGATCAAGGGCCGCTTTACCCGCGAAGTCTTTGAAATCGCGACCCGCAACACTTTGGCGATCACCACCATGTTCATGCTGATCATCATGGCCGCCCTGTCCTTCGGCGCGGTGTTCGACGGCCTGGGTGCGGGCCGCGCGATTGAAAGCTTCTTCATCCGCGATCTGGGGCTTTCGGCCTGGGAAGTGCTGATCTTGATGCAGCTCAGCTTTTTGATCATGGGGATGTTTTTGGACGATACCGCAATGCTGGTGATCGTCGCGCCCATCTATGTGGGCCTTGCCAAAGCCCTTGGATTTGATCTTATCTGGTACGGTATCTTGTACACGATCACCTGCCAGATCGCCTACCTGACCCCGCCCTTTGGCTATAATCTGTTCCTGATGCGCGCCATGGCACCGGCGGATTTCACCTTGCCGATGATCTACCGGTCGGTGTTTCCGTTTGTCTTGGTGATGATCCTGACGCTGGTTCTGGTGATGATCTTTCCGCAAATCGCCCTATGGCTGCCCGCAAAGCTTTTGTGACAACCCAAACCCAAGACCCCGGCAAAGGGGCGCGATATAACCCACAAGGAGAAGAACGATGACCACAAGACGCAAGTTCCTGTCTACCGGCGCATTGGCCGCCGGTGCCGCAGCGCTTTCCGCCCCGCCGGTATTGGCGCAAGAGACAATCAAATGGCGGATGCAGACCTATGCCGGTGCCGCCCTTGGCGCCGAGGTGATCCAGCCCGCAGTTGAGGCCTTCAACACCATCGCCCAGGGCCAGATGGAGATAGAGCTTTATTTCGCCGATCAGCTTGTGCCCACGTCAGAGCTGTTCCGCGCCATGCAAAACGGCACCATCGACGCGGTGCAGTCGGATGATGACAGCATGGCCTCGCCGACCGAAGTCACGGTCTTTGGCGGCTACTTCCCGCTTGCCCTGCGCTATTCCTTGGATGTGCCTGCGCTGTTCATGCACCATGGTCTGGATGAGATCTGGAAGGAAGAATATGCCAAGGTCGGCGTCAAGCATATCTCTGCCGGAAGCTGGGATCCTTGCCACTTTTCGATGAAAGATCCGGTCACCTCGCTGGCCGATCTGCACGGCAAGCGGGTCTTTACCTTCCCGACCGCTGGCCGCTTCTTGGCGCAGTTCGGCGTTGTGCCTGTCACCCTGCCTTGGGAAGACATCGAGATCGCCCTGCAAACCGGCGAGTTGGATGGCGTCGCATGGTCGGGTATCACCGAGGTTTACACCGCCTCTTGGGCCAAACTTGCCCCGCACTTCCTGACCAACAATATCTCGGGCGCATGGATCGGGCATTTCTTCGCCAATATGGAGCGTTGGGACGCGGTGCCGCCACATCTGCAAGAACTGATGCGGGTGTGCTTTGAGCAATCACATTACTACCGTCAGCACTGGTACTGGGCCGGTGAGGCCAAGCTTCGGGTTGAGGGCGCGGATACCAAGCTCACCTCCATCCCGGATGCCGAATGGGTCCAGGTCGAAGAGGCCGCCGCCAAGTTCTGGGAAGAGATTGCGGCCGAGTCGGAAACCAAGGCCAAGATTGTCGGCATCTTCAAGAACTACAATGAGCTGATGCACAAAGCCGGACGGCCCTATCGCAACGTTTGATCAAATGTTATGAAATGGCGGGGCGGGCCGTTTCGCCCGCCCCGCGACAGTCCCGAACCAACCTTGCAAGCAGGAGTGGCTGAATGCCCGGAAATCTGACATTCGACGCATTGAAAAAAGCCGTGGCATCCGGTGAAATTGACACGGTTCTGGTCGCTGCCATCGACATGCAGGGCCGCCTGATGGGCAAGCGCTTTCATGCCGCCTTCTTCATTGATGGCGGCTGGGAAGAGACGCATTGCTGCAACTATCTTCTGGCCGTCGATATGGAGATGACCACGGTTCCGGGCTACAAATCCTCGAACTGGGCCTCGGGTTACGGCGATTACGTCATGAAGCCCGATCTTGCGACCCTGCGCCATGTGCCTTGGCTGCCCGCCACCGCATTGGTGTTTTGCGATTTGCTGGATCACCACAGCCACAAAGACATTCCGCAATCGCCGCGCGGTATCCTCAAACGCCAGGTCGCGCGCGCCCGTGCGATGGGACTTGAACCGATAATGGCGACCGAGCTTGAATTCTATCTGTTTGAAAACAGCTACGAATCCTTGCGTGACAGCAATTTCACCGGGCTAAAGCCGGTCAGCGGCTATAATGAGGATTACCATATCTTCCAGACCACCAAGGAAGAAGACGTGATGCGCGCCATCCGCAACGGGCTTTATGGTGCTGGCATCCCGATTGAGGGTTCCAAGGGCGAGGCCGACGCGGGCCAGGAAGAAATAAACTACCGCTATTCCGATGCGCTCGACACCGCCGACAATCACACAATTGCCAAGCACGGCATCAAGGAAATCGCCTGGACCAAGGGCAAGTCGGTCACCTTCATGGCCAAATACGACCACCGCAAGGCCGGGTCATCCAGCCATGTCCACCAATCCTTGTGGACCAAGGACGGCAAGCCTGCCTTCGCCGACAAG
>JBAUHP010000010.1:0-8433 GCA_049680345.1 Albidovulum sp.
GCGCCCCGATCGAAATGCGCCATCAAGACGCAGGCCACGACATTGCGCTTGACTGCCCCCCGCGACTTGGGCTGAACCTTGCGCAGTTCCTCAGCAACTGAGGCAGATGAAAGGCGGCGCGGATGAAAGCTTGGCAATGCGGAATGAAGCCCGGTCGCGACGACATGCGGCTGCTTGATCTGCCCGAACCCTCCGCCGCTTCTGACGACGTGCTGATTGACATCCACGCCACTGCCGTCAATTTCTCGGATCTTTTGATGGCCGAGGACCGCTATCAGGTGAAACCGCCGCGCCCCTTCGTGCCCGGCCAAGAGATTGCGGGCGTGGTTATCTCGGCCCCCGCAGGCGCGGGTTTCGCGCCCGGCGACCGGGTGATGAGCAAGGTCACATCCGGCGGCTTTGCCGAACGCATCTCGGTGCCTGCGCATATGCCGATCCCTATCCCCGACAATCTGTCATTCGTGCAAGCCGCCGCCATGCCGGTGGCCTATATCACTGCCATGGTTGGCCTGTCGGAATGCAGCACCGTCAACCCCGGTGATTGGGTGCTGGTGCATGCGGCATCTGGTGCCACAGGGCTTGCCGCAGTTGAGGTCGCCGTGGCGATGGGTGCGCGGGTGATTGCGGCCGCGTCCAGCCCCGATAAACGCGCCATCGCCGCCGCCCATGGTGCCGAGGTTTTGATTGACTATACCGGTGCTGATTGGGTGGCAGAGGTCAAAGACGCCACCGGCGGCGCGGGAGCCCGGATCATCTTTGACCCGGTCGGCGGAGATGTTGGCGATGCCTCCTTGCGTGCCATTTCCCGTGACGGCACAATCTTGATCGTTGGCTTTGCCTCGGGGCGGATACAAGCACTGGCCGCCAATCGACTGATGCTCAAACGGGCAGCCGCACGTGGGGTTTCGTGGAATTATGATCTTGATGCCGATATGCTTGCCCGCTGCAACCAACGCATCATGGCCATGCTGCAAAAGGGGCAGCTATCGCCCGAGATCAGTGTCTATCCCGGCCTGTCCGCCCTGCCCCAAGCCCTTGATGATCTGGCCGCGCGCCGGTCAACCGGCAAACTTGTCTTGGATCTTAAAGAGGGCTGACCCTGCACCGCGATCTTCCTGGACCATGTCCTTTCATCGCCGTTGTCACAAAATCGATGCAGATGCCGGGTTGGCCATTGCCAAGAAAATCGACTAGATAGCGCATCAAAGCCTGTGGGATGCTTGGTGTCGCCGTCCACATGCACCCAAACCAAGTAAAAGTGGCCTAAGTGATTAAAAAGCTTCTTACCAATATGGCCGGCCCTCTTATCAGTCGGCTTGTGGCCGAAAACCTTCGCGCACAGATCCCGCTTTATGCGGCATCTATTGTTGCAATGGTTTTCATCGCGGCGACCACGGCGATGGTCGCATGGGTCATGCAATATATCGTTGAATCAATGACCGACCCCAATGATCGGGCCAAAGTGTTCATGGTCGCGGGTGCTGTCGTCGCAATTTTCTTCGTGAAAGGCGTCGCCAGCTATGTGCAGGTTGTCGCCCTGACCCGTGCTGGCAACCGTATCGTCGCCAATCAGCAGAGAAAGCTTTATGCCAAGCTGCTGCGGCAAGGTGCATCCTTTTTCAACCTGACGGAATCGTCACATCTTCTGATGCGCTTGACCCAATCGGCACAGGCTGCACGCGCGATCATCGACATTCTGGTCACCGCTTTCGTGCGCGATTTTCTGACCCTGATCGGCCTGATCGCAGTCATGGTTTACCAGCAGCCAACGCTTTCGATCATCTCGCTGATGATAGGCCCGCTTGCGTTATTGGGTGTGCGCCGGATTCTCAAGAAAGTCCGCGCGATCATGGAGCTTGAGATGGCCTCACTGGCCGAGATCATCAAGGTCATTCAAGAAACCTCTGCGGGGATATTCGTGGTCAAGGCATTCGCCCTGGAGGATAAGATGGCCTCGCGGATGAATGCAGCCGTCCTTCAAGTTGAAAAACGTTCAAACGCCATTGCCCGGCTGGAAGCGATCACCAGCCCGCTGATGGATACGCTGTCGGGCTTTGCCATCGGTGCGGTCGTGGCGCTGAGTGCGGTGAACCTTTTTGGCGAAGCGACCGCCTCGGCGGGGCAGCTTATGTCATTCGTCACCGCACTTTTGATGGCGTATGAACCCGCGAAGCGCCTGTCGCGCATGCGTGTGACGATTGAAGCGAATATGGTCGGCGTGCGCATGATGTTCGACCTTCTCGATCAACCCGAAACCATGGTCGAGGCGCCCGATGCAATTGATCTTGGTGCAGGGCCGGGGCAGGTAACCTTCTCGGATGTCAGCTTTTCCTATGGCACGGGTAAGCCCGTCCTGACCGATCTGGCCATTGTTTGCGAGGCCGGCAAAACGACCGCATTGGTCGGACCATCGGGTGGCGGCAAGTCAACCATCCTCAGCCTCATCTTGCGGCTTTATGATCCAAGCACCGGCACCGTGTCGATTGATGGCACCGACCTTCGCCATTCCTCGCTCAAATCTTTGCGCGACAAGATTTCGTTTGTCGGGCAGGGCACATTCTTGTTTTCGACCAGCGTGCTGGAAAACATCCGTCTGGGCCATCCCGAGGCCTCGGAAGAACAGGTGATCGAAGCGGCAAAGGCCGCCAATGCGCATGAGTTTATTGCCGCTTTGCCCAATGGCTATGACACGCAAGTTGGCGAAAACGGCGCATTCTTGTCTGGCGGCCAAAAGCAGCGGCTTGCCATTGCGCGCGCTATCTTGAAAGACAGCCCCATCTTGCTATTGGACGAAGCCACAAGTGCACTTGATTCGCGCTCGGAAGCATTGGTGCAAGAAGCGATCCACCGCCTGACACGTGACCGCACCACGATTGTCATCGCACACAGGCTCTCGACCGTGCTTGAAGCCGACAAGATTTGCGTGATCAATGAAGGCCAGATGGTCGAAGAAGGCACAACTGAGGAACTTTTGGCCAAGAACGGCCTGTTCCGCAGCTTTTATGATCAACAGTTCCGCAGCGTCGGCTAACCGGGTGCGGCAGATCTGTTCCGTTTGCCTCTGTTCCGTTTTCTGGCGCAATCGGCTATAGAAACGGGCCTACGCGCCCCAAGGATGACCGATGAACAGCCTGCATGACCAAACCCCGCTTGTGCCCGAAGTGCGCGCCGTTGCCCGCAACCTGCCAAAGGACGGGCCCGTCAACCTTATCGGCATGACCCGCGACGCAATGCGCGACGCGCTTGTCAGTGTGGGCACCCCGGAACGGCAGGCGAAAATGCGGGTGGGGCAGATCTGGCAATGGCTGTACCACTGGGGCCTGCGCGACTTTGCCGGGATGAGCAATCTGGCCAAAGATTACCGCGCACTTCTGGCCGAGCATTTCACCATCGCCCTGCCCGAGGTTGTCTCAAAACAAGTCTCGGCCGATGGCACCCGAAAATATCTGGTGCGCATTGCCGGCGGGCACGAAGTTGAAACCGTCTATATCCCGGAAGAAACCCGCGGCACTTTGTGCATCTCTTCTCAGGTAGGTTGCACGCTGACCTGTTCGTTTTGCCACACGGGCACGCAAAAACTGGTGCGCAACCTGACACCGGATGAAATCGTCGGTCAAGTGATGCTGGCCCGGGACGATCTTGGCGAATGGCCAGAGCAGGGCGCGCCGAATTGTGAAACCCGCCAGATCAGCAATATCGTGCTGATGGGCATGGGCGAGCCTTTGTATAATTTCGACAATGTCCGCGACGCCATGAAAGTGGTGATGGACAATGAAGGCATCGCCCTTGGCCGCCGTCGGATCACGCTGTCAACCTCGGGTGTGGTGCCCGAGATTGCCCGCACGGCCAATGAAATCGGCTGCCTTTTGGCCGTCAGCTTTCACGCCACCACGGATGATGTCCGCGACCGGTTGGTGCCGATCAACAAGAAATGGAACATCGCCACCTTGCTTGACGCCTTGCGCGCCTATCCGGGCCTGTCAAATTCCGAACGCATTACGTTTGAATATGTGATGCTGGACGGGGTGAATGACAGCAAGGAAGACGCCTACCGTTTGGTCGAGCTGATCCGTGGCATCCCGGCTAAGATCAACCTTATCCCCTTCAACGAATGGCCCGGCGCGCCCTTCAAGCGATCATCTGGCAACCGCATTCATGCCTTTGCCGATATCATCCATGATGCAGGCTATGCCTCGCCCATCCGCACCCCGCGGGGAGAAGATATCATGGCCGCTTGTGGTCAGCTCAAATCGGCGACCGAGCGGGCGCGGAAGTCTCGCGCCGTGATCGCGGCAGAGGCGGGGCAGTGAACCAGTGGGCTCGGTGCGCTTACAGCGCTTAACGTTTCGTTAACCTTGCGCGGCGACAGTTTCGCCATGATCGATGTCGCCTTGAAACTGCCCGAACCGACGCTGGCTGCGCTGCAACAGATCGCGGCGACAAGGGATGTTTCCGTAGGTCAGGTGCTGCGCGACTTTATCGACCATGAATTGCGCCGCCTTGCCGAAGCGAAGACGCCTGTCAGGGCGGATGAGCGGCTCGTCGCGCCCTTGCGTGCGCTCCTCGCCGATGACTTCGCCTATGCAAAAGGCTGGGATGATCTTCAGTCCCGTCTGGCCCTGAAAGGCTACGCCTTGCGCGAAGCGGGCGGCGGGCTCGCACTTTATGACCAGGCAAAGAACGCCAGGCTCTGCAAAGGTTCAGAGCTTGGCTATGGCTATGCCAGCCTCATGCGCAAATTCGGATCACCCTTTCCCGGCCATTCCCATCGCTGGCTGTTCGACCGGGTCCGCGACGCGGCACCACAGCGCTACTGATCATCGCCGTTTTGCGCCAGATCCCCGCCATAGAAATCGGAAATTGCGGCGAAGGCCTCTTCTGCGGTTTCGACATATTGAAAAAGCGCCAGATCCTCCTCCGAGATCGTACCCGCATCGGCCAGTGCCGCCCAGTTGATAATTCCGTCCCAAAAGCTGCGGCCAAACAGCAAGAACGGCACTTTCGCCATACGCCCGGTCTGGATAAGCGTCAGCGCCTCGAACATCTCATCCATCGTCCCAAAACCGCCCGGAAAGATGCAGATCGCCTTGGCGCGCATCAAGAAATGCATCTTGCGAATGGCGAAATAGTGGAAGTTGAAACACAGGTCCGGGGTTACATATTCATTCGGTGCTTGCTCGTGCGGCAAAACGATATTGAGGCCAATCGAATAGCCCCCCGCCTCATGCGCCCCCCGGTTGCCCGCCTCCATCACCCCGGGGCCGCCGCCTGTGACAATCACATCCTCGCGCCCGTAACTGGCATTCGATTTCTCGGTCATCAACCGGGCAAAGCGCCGTGCCTCTTCGTAATACCGCGAAAGATCGGCAAGGGTTTTGGTGCGCGCCTCGTTCTTTTCGGCCGGTGCGGGAATGCGCGCGCCGCCAAACAAGACGATTGTCGACAAGATGCCGCGTTCGTCCAGCATCATCTGCGGCTTGAGAAGTTCAAGTTGCAAGCGGACCGGGCGCAGCTCTTCGCGGCACATGAATTCTTCGTCGGTGAACGCAAGCCGATAGGCGGGCGCACGGGTCTGGGCAGTGTCGGGAATACGGTCGGCGGCCTCAACATCTTGGTGGCTGTCGCGAAACGGATGGCGGCGGGGGTCGTCGTTCATGGGCGCGTCCTTTGGTATGCTTTGACCCGAGACCTAGCGGTTTTACCCGCATGAGGCCAGCCGGTGAACGCGCAATGGCGCAACTGAGTTGCGCTTGGTCGCATTGCCTCCGGCCACGCATCCGCCTATAGCCCATGTCAACATTCAGACGAAACCCAAAGGGAGCCGATCCATGTCAAATGCCCAGCTGGAACAAGCCATCGAAGCCGCCTGGGAGGCGCGCGATACGATCACGCCCGCCACCAAGGGCGATGCCCGCGACGCAATTGAGGCGACCTTGACCGCACTTGATAGCGGCGCATTGCGCGTGGCTGAGCGTCAGGCGGATGGTCACTGGCATGTCAACCAATGGGCCAAGAAGGCGGTTTTGCTGTCCTTCCGGCTGCGCGACATGGAACCGATCTCGGGTGGGAATGGCGGCACGACATGGTGGGACAAGGTCCCCTCGAAGTTCGACGGCTGGGGCGAAAACCAGTGGCGTGCAGCCGGTTTCCGCGCCGTCCCCGGTTCGATCGTTCGCCGCTCGGCCTTTATCGGCAAGGGCGTGGTCTTGATGCCGTCTTTCGTCAATATCGGTGCTTATGTTGATGAAGGCTCTATGGTCGATGGCTGGGCCACGGTCGGGTCTTGCGCACAGATCGGCAAGAATGTGCATCTGTCGGGCGGTGTCGGCATCGGCGGAGTGTTGGAGCCGATGCAGGCCGGGCCGACAATCATTGAAGACAACTGCTTTATCGGCGCGCGATCCGAGGTGGTAGAAGGCTGTATCATCCGCGAAGGCTCGGTCCTTGGCATGGGGGTTTTCATCGGCCAATCCACCAAGATCGTGGACCGCGAAACCGGCGCTGTCTTTTACGGCGAAGTCCCTGCAGGCTCGGTTGTTGTTGCCGGTTCTATGCCCTCGAAAAACGGGATCAATCTTTATTGCGCCGTGATCGTGAAAAAGGTCGATGCACAGACGCGGTCTAAAACCTCGATCAACGAGCTTTTGAGGGACTAGGCGGCATGCAATGCGCCGCGTTGCAGGTTTTTTGTTAAAATGAAGTGCTGCTTCAAGGATGCACCATGACCGACAACAAAGAAAAACCCAAACGCCCGCAGCAGGTCTACAGCTTGCTTGTTGAAGTCGGGCGCAAAACCGGCGACGGCTTGCCAAAAGGCGCCAAAGGGGCGGCACTTTTATGCTATTCCACCGGGGTTTCCGAGGATGAGGCCGTGCGCGAATGTGTGGCGGTTTTGAAGGTGGCCGACATGGCACCCCTGGATGTCATCGGCTACGGCACCTTGGCAGAGCGCGAAGCACAAGGCCATGAGATTGGCGAGGGAGAGCGCGAATTGATGGCACAAGCGCTGGCCGATAATGCCGTGGTGGTGGTTCAGGTCACGCCGTTTTTCGGCGACAAGGACCGCGCCGAAGCGCTTGAAGCATAAGACCTGACGGAGGTTTACAGTGACCCAATCAACCGATCCCGTAAAGCTTGCAGCCGACCTGATCCGCTGCCCATCGGTCACGCCCGACGAAGGTGGTGCGCTGGTTTTGCTGGAAGGTCTGTTGTCGGGCGCGGGGTTCGAATGCAGCCGCGTTGATCGGAACGGAACCGCGAACCTTTTCGCGCGATGGGGCCGCCAAGGGGCGAACCGGACATTTGGCTTTAACGGCCATACCGATGTGGTGCCGGTAGGCGACAGAGCCGCATGGAGCCGTGATCCCTTCGGTGGCGAGATTGCCAATGGGTTCTTATGGGGGCGCGGGGCCACGGACATGAAATCCGGGGTTGCGGCATTTGCTGCGGCAGCGATGGACTTTGTCCACGACACCCCGCCTGACGGCGCGATTGTGCTGGCGATCACCGGCGATGAGGAAGGCCCGGCCAAGGACGGCACAGTAGCCCTTTTGGACTGGATGCGGACCAAGGGCGAAGCGATGAGCGTTTGTCTGGTGGGCGAGCCTACCTGCCCCGAGGTGATGGGCGAGATGATGAAGATCGGGCGGCGCGGGTCGCTTGGCTGCCGGATTGAGGCGCAAGGGGTGCAGGGCCATTCCGCCTACCCCCACCGCGCGAAGAACCCATTGCACGCGTTGGTGCGGCTGCTTGACCGTCTGGCGACGCATGAGCTTGACCAAGGCACCGAACATTTCGATGCCTCCACCCTTGCGATCACCACGATTGATACCGGCAATAATGCGGGTAATGTCATCCCGGCACGGGCAGCGGCGCATGTGAATATACGTTTCAATGACGCCCATAGCGGCGCGACTTTGGGCGATTGGCTGCGGGCCGAAGCGGCTGGGGTTGAGGCCGAAACCGGCATAGCCTTCACGCTGACGATCAACGTCTCGGGCGAAAGCTTTTTCACCCCGCCGGGCGCATTTGTCGATCTGGTGGCAACCTCGGTTGCCGCAAAAACCGGTAAGCGGCCGGTCTTTTCAACCTCGGGCGGCACCTCGGATGCGCGCTTTGTCAAGGATCACTGCCCGGTGGTGGAATTCGGGCTGGTCGGCAAGACCATGCATGAGGTGGATGAGCGGGTTGAGGTGGCGCAAATCACCCAGCTAAAGGCAATCTACGCCCGCATCTTGCAAGATTATTTTGCCTGAACGGCCCTATGCCCTGTCAGGCCTGACCACGCTTTTGGCATGACGGAGCTTTCGCGCCGTGATAGGCAGCGCCCATGACACGCATCCCCTCAAAATCCGAGATCCTTGATTGGATCGCCGAAAATCCCGGCCTGACCGCCAAACGCGATATCGCCAAGGCCTTTGGCATCAAAGGTGC
>JBAUHP010000011.1:0-6024 GCA_049680345.1 Albidovulum sp.
GTCGTCCAGAACCGTGATTTCGTGCCCTTCGGCGACAAGACGTTCCGACAGGTGTGAGCCAATAAATCCGGCTCCGCCGGTAATAAGAATCTTCATGCCGCCTCGCATTAAATAAGTCGTCCCTCAAGTTGGCGCGATCTTAGCATGGGTGAAGGCCGAGGCGCACGAGGGCTTAGGAGGATTTTGGGCAAATATGTGAACAATGCTGCAAGATTTGTCGGATTGGCCTGCTTTCGTGGCCAGTGGCGCGCTTGCGGCTCCGGTAACCAGCGACTTGGGCGCAGATGGGTCTTCTTGGATGCATATAGTTGGTGTAAGCTAAGCTACAGACCGCGACCTTGCGGGCGATTATACGTATTTTGTGCAACAGTCAGTACTTATCGTTGAGTTGTGGCGATTGGTGGTACAATCCACCCCCTATCGCACTACCGGAAATTGACTCGGGAAGTTTTTTGGGGCTTCAAGGTTTCGGTGGGGCGCGGTTGATCGATTAAGGAATTATTCATAGTGACGGCTTCATTTTCGCTTTATTCAGAGCTCAAAGACAAGATCACAGCGCGCGAAGCGAAAGTGGTGACGGTGGGCCTTGGTTATGTTGGTCTGCCGCTGGCGCTGACGATCAGTGAATGCGGCTTCCCGACAACGGGGCATGACCTGAACGAAAGCCGCGTCGCTGCGATCAACGCAGGCGAGCGGGTGATTTCCTATTTTGCTGAGGATCGGATTGCCACCGCGATTGCGGGGGGCAAGTTCATCGCCTCGGCTGATCCGGTGGTGTTGTCACAAGCGGACGTTGTGTTGATTTGCGTGCCAACGCCGCTGTCGGCAGAGCGTGAGCCTGATCTGACCTATGTCGTGCGCGCCGCCGAATCGGTGGCAGCACAGTTGCGGCCGGGGCAGTTGATTGTGCTGGAAAGCACCGTCTGGCCCGGGGCCACGGGCGGGGTTGTGAAACCGATCCTTGAGGCGGGCGGTTTGCGGGCGGGCACCGACTTCTTCTTGGGCTTTTCGCCCGAGCGTGAAGATCCGGGCAATGCCAAGTTCGACACCAAATCTATCCCCAAGATTGTCGGCGCCGATGATGCCCATTCGCGCGAATTGTTGGACGGGTTTTATTCCAACATCGTGACCCGCACAGTCCCGGTAAGCTCGCTTGCCACGGCCGAGGCGGTCAAGCTTGCCGAAAACAGCTTTCGCACCGTCAACATCGCCCTTGTCAACGAAATGAAAGTGGCGATGGAGGCCATGGGCGTTGACGTGTGGGAGGTGGTGCAGGCCGCCGCAACCAAGCCATTTGGTTATATGCCGTTCTATCCGGGCCCAGGTATCGGTGGCGATTGTATCCCGGTGTCGCCCGTCTATCTTTCATGGCGCGCGCGCGATGTGGGGTCATCTACGCCGATCATCGATCTGGCACGCAGCAATAATGAAGACGCGCCCGATATGCTGGCGGGGCGGGTGGCGGTTGAGCTGTCCAAACAAGATGGCACGGCCACGCAAGGCGCGCGGGTCTTGATCCTGGGCGTCGCCTATAAAAAGAACATCGAAGATACGCGCGAAAGCCCGGCTTTGGCGATATTGAACCGGCTTGAAAGCATGGGTGCGGTTTGCGATTATCATGACCCCTATTTTCCGGTGATGCCGCTGACAAGGGATCATCCGCATTTGGCCGGGCGCGTTTCTGTGGCGCTGACACCAGAAGCCGTTGGCAGTTATGACGTGGTGGTGATCACAACCGATCACACCGCCGTCGATTACGCATTGGTGGCAAATACGGCCCGTCTGGTTTTGGATACCCGTAATGTATTTGGTGAAGGTCTGCCCAAATCCGCACGTGCCCGTTACGTGAAGATTTGAGCGTTAAAGGCCGTGTTGCAGCGTTCCAAACGGCGAATCGGCGCGCGGGTGGAAGTGCGATGAGCAAATTATGTGATCAACTTACGGTTGCTGGTTTAAGAGTTATTCGCGTTGCGTGTGTCGCGGTCAACAGGGAAAGCCGGTGAAATCGCCCTATTGGTTCCAAATCGTGAATGGGTAGGGGCAATTTGAGCGAAGAGCGTTTTGAGTAGGTGCTGCGGAAGTGTATAATGTCCGTGTGGTGCAAAGTCCCTTTTGAGCTGATATATTTGGAGTTGTGGTGAGCAATATGAGCGATAACAAGCAAAGCCCCGTTGTAGTTATTGGTGCGGGCCCCGCAGGTCTTACTGCAGCCTATGAGTTGCAAAAGAGAAGCAAGCGCCACCGTCCTGTTGTGCTTGAGGCTTCCGATATGGTTGGCGGTATTTCGCGGACCGAAACCAATAATGGCTATCGCTTTGATATTGGCGGCCACCGGTTTTTCACCAAGGTCTCCGAAGTGGAAGAGATGTGGCACGAGGTGTTGACGGATGATTTCATCACCGTTCCGCGCCAAAGCCGGATCTACTACCGCGAGAAGTTTTTCGATTACCCGCTGAAGATTTTCAACGCTTTGGGTAACATCGGCCCTTATGAAAGCGCGCGGATCATGCTGAGCTACTTCAAGTGGCAGGTGCGTCCGTTCCGCAAGGAAGAGAGCTTTGAAGAATGGGTGATCAACCGTTTTGGTGGCCGGCTTTATATGCACTTTTTCCGCAGCTACACGCAAAAGGTCTGGGGTATCAGCCCCAAAGACATTCGGGCGGACTGGGCTGCGCAGCGCATCAAGAACCTGTCGTTGTTCAAGGCGGTGTGGAACGCGATCTCTGGTGCGAATGACACGACCAGCTTGATCGAAGAGTTCCAGTATCCGCGCCTTGGACCTGGCATGATGTGGGAACGCTGCCGCGATATCGTTCGCGAACAGGGCGGTGAGGTGCAGATGCGCGCCCCTGTCGTGCAGGTGAACCGCGACGGGTTGCGGGTAACCTCGGTCGATGTTGATCGCTGGTCCGATGATGGTTCGGCCCCGGTTCGGGAACGGATTGAGGGCGAGCAGTTCGTCAATACCATGGCGCTGCGCGATCTGATCCATGCTTTCGACCCGCCGCCACCGCCGCATGTCATTGAGGCTGCGGACAAGCTGAAATACCGCGACTTCCTGATCGTCACGCTGGTTCTGAACCACGCTGACCCGTTCAGCGACAACTGGATCTACATCCATTCGCCCAACGTCAAGGTTGGCCGTATCCAGAACTTCCGTGCATGGTCGAAAGAAATGTTGCCGGATCAAAACACCGCCTCGATTGGCATGGAGTATTTTTGCCAAGAAGGTGACGGCTTGTGGAACATGACCGACGAAGAACTGCGCGAGCTTGCTTCGCAGGAGCTTGAGAAGCTTGGCCTTGCCTCGGCGTCGGATGTGATCGGTGCTGCGATCATTCGTCAGCCCAAGGCCTATCCGGTCTATGATGGCGATTACCGCGAAGCGCTGGACGTGCTGGAAGAATGGCTCTTGTCGCTTGAAAACTTCCAGACTGTCGGGCGTAACGGGTTGCACCGCTACAATAACCAGGACCATTCGATGCTGTCGGCGATGTTGGCGGCGCGCAATATCTTGGGTGAAAAGCACGATGTCTGGACGGTGAACGTTGAACGCTCGTATCACGAGGAGTTCGAGGTCAAGCGTGACGGCGAATCCGATGAAAAAACCGCTTTGGCGGCCGAGTAAAACGGATGCCTCGGCCTGCACGGGCCGAGGCAAACCGCTGCTTTCACATTCGTCGTGCTGATATGGGTTATCTGACCCCCTCGGTTTTTGTCGGGCGGGTCTGGAACACTGGGCGTTTCACAATCCGCGGCGTTTCACAGTGAAAATTTTCGCAAACCTTTGATCCGCAATGATTTTGGTTTTTGTGTTAACCAAAATTTAACTGCTTCGCGGGGTTTCCACGGCGCGGCCAAGCTTCTATCGTCTGCCCATAAGGCTTGGCGCGAAGGATGCTTGATGACCAAAACCGAACCTCAGGGCGCATTGACTTTGCGCACATTGGCGATGCCGCGTGATGTGAATGTCAACGGCGACATCTTTGGCGGCTGGGTGCTGAGCCAGATGGATATCGCGGCGGGCATTGTCGCGGGGGAACGGGCGCGGGGCCGGGTTGCGACCGTGGCGGTTGATGCGATGAAGTTCATCCGGCCGGTGAAGGTCGGCGATGTGTTGTGCATCTATGTGAATATCGCGCGAATTGGCCGCAGCTCTATGGGGCTGGAGATTGAGGCATGGGTGTTGCGCGACCGCGCAGGATCGCGTGAAAAGGTCACCGAAGCGCTTTTCACCTTTGTCGCAATCGATGAGGATGGCCGCCCAAGGGCGGTGCCCGCCGATTAGACCCGCGCCGGGGAGGGGGTAGGTTGAAAATTGCATCCTTTTGGCATTCGGGGCCTTTGCGCAACCTTGAAAGCGTTTGCGTGGCATCCTGGGTTCGGCTGGGGTTTGAGGTTGATATCTACAGCTTCGCCCCGGTCAGCGGCCTGCCCAAAGGCGTGGTGGAACGGGACGCGAATGAGGTTCTTGGTGCCGAATGGATGGAGCGGATCAACCCGATCTTGCATCCGGCGCGGCGCGACCGGCAGCGGATGATGAATTATTCGGATCTGTTTCGCGTGGCATTGATGCGCAAGGGGCTGGGGCTGTGGCTTGATACCGATGTCTTGCTGTTTCGCCATTTCGACGTTGCCCCCGCCCAGCCGTTCTTTGCCTGGGAAGATTGGCACCGGATCGGCAGCCCGGTGTTTTACGTGCCGCAAGACGCACCGATGCTGGCCGATTATGAGCGTGTCTACGACAGCCCCGATCTGATGCCGCATTGGTTGGGCTTTCGGCGGCGGGTTTTGAAACCGCTGATCTGGAAGATGCAGGGCAAGGCGTTTTCGCCTGCCGATCTTGGCCTGACGATCTACGGAAACGATGCCTTCACGCGGCTGGCAAGGAAGCACCGGTTGGCGCAGTTCGCACGGGAAAAGCGCAGTTTCTACACCTGGAACGCGGCCGAAACCATGCGGTTCTACGATCCGGCCTATGGCGCGGAGCTTTGGGATGACCCAGCCGTTCTGGGGCTGCATGTGCATCACAAGCCAAGCCCCAATCAGCGGCCTGAAACAGGGTCGATGTTTGACCGGGCGGCGTTGCAGGCGGCGGCGTTGTTGCCGGATCTGGTGTGGCAGTAGCAGATTGCACCGTCGGTCCTGATGGCGCGTGACGGGGGGCGGGGCCACGGGTCGTGCCGGCGCCCCGCCGCACCGGGTCTTCAGGCATCCTTGCCGCCGCTGCCATTGCGCACAACCTCGATCTTGACCTTGGTGACGAAGGCGGCAAGGGCACCGATCACCGCCAGAAGCGGGGCGGCAAGCACCACCGCACCCCCGGCAATTGCGCCAATGGTCAACGGCACCTCTAGCACCAGATCGCCGTCGGGTTCGGTGATGCGGATGCGCTTGACCTGCCCTTCGGCCGCCAGCCGTTTGATCGAGGCGACCAGCTGATCGCCCGCAACCTCGATCTCTTCGGTCCAGGTGCGGGGTTTATTCGCCTTTTTTGTGTCTTCGGGTTTGGATGTGTCGGTGTCTGGTTCGGACATGACAATGCCTCCGGTCTGAAAGGGGAGAGGCAGAGTTTAGGGTAAATTCGGGGCGCTGCGCTGATCTGGATCAAGTCGGTTGGGTGGGGCGGGACAGAGGGCAGCGCCCGAGCCGAGGGGGGGAGGGGCTGTTATGTTGAAAGACGGGCGACTCGTTGCAGATTTATCGAGTTCCGGTCCTACGCTTTTCATAGGCGCCAATACTCTCTTCGTGGGTTTTTGAGACCGCGCAAAAAGTCTCCAGTATCTTGTGGTAAGCCCAAGTCATTTAGTGAATGAATCACCTTGATGCCGTGCCCGCAAATTTGACCTGACTTTCCAGCTAAAAATGAGCCTCGCGCTTCATATAGATACCTTGTCTCTGAGAGACCGAACGCGCGTTGATCTCGTCTTACCGCCGAAAACAAGGCGTACGCTCCTAAGTCGCTAATTGCCATACACTTGTCGTCGGATTTTTTGATTGCGGTGACTGAGAACCGGTCGATAT
>JBAUHP010000012.1:0-6542 GCA_049680345.1 Albidovulum sp.
GACCGATGCCGCCCGTGCTGCGGGCGACATTGCCATGCGCTATTGGAAAAAGTCGCCCGAGACTTGGGAAAAGGATGCAGGCGCCGGCCCGGTGACAGAGGCCGATCTGGCCGTCAATGCCATGCTGACCGCCGATCTGCGCACAGCGCGCCCCGATTATGGCTGGCTGTCGGAAGAAACCCCCGACAATACCGCGCGGCTGCACTGCGAACGTGTCTTTATCATCGATCCGATTGACGGCACCCGCGCCTTCATCGAAGGGGCCCCCGATTTTGCCCATTCGCTGGCGGTGGCAGAACATGGAAAGATCACCGCCGCCGTTGTCTTTTTGCCCGCAAAAAACAGTCTCTATTCCGCCTCGAATGATACAATCTCAACGTTGAACGGTGCGCAAATCTCATGTGCTGCGCAACACGCCGCGCAAGATGCCACGCTCTTGACTGCGCGGCCCAACATGGCGCCGGACCATTGGCGGGGCGGCACCCCGCCGCCCGTGCGCCGGGTGTTTCGTTCGTCGCTTGCATGGCGGCTTTCCTTGGTGGCCGAAGGTGCGTTTGACGCCATGCTGACGCTTCGACCAACATGGGAATGGGACGTGGCCGCAGGCGTTTTGATCGTTCAGCAGGCCGGCGGTAAAATCAGCGATCGGCGCGGCGATCCCATCACCTTCAACTCCCCGACCGCCCTGACCGACGGCATCATCGCCGCCCCCGGCCCGCTGTTGCGCGATCTGCAATCCCGGTTGCGCCATTAACGGATGCCACCCCGGGCCATTTGGCACATCAGGGCCCTGAATGTTGCCCTTGAATGGCCCGATCAGCAATATTTTCACGCCCTACTTGTAGCACCCTGATCCCGCACCGACATGTCACAGCAACTGCGGGCCATTCGCCTGCTTAGGGGGATTTCCGTGGACTATATTTACATCTTGATCGGCTTGGCCGGCCTGATTTTCGGTGGTGAAGCCCTGGTCCGCGGCAGTGTCAACATAGCGCGCCGAATGGGGATCTCTCCATTGATCATCGGATTGACAGTCGTTGGTTTTGGAACGTCCACCCCCGAACTTCTGGTATCAGCGCAAGCCGCTTTGCGGGGCGTTCCTGATATCGCGATTGGGAACGTCGTTGGGTCGAACATCGCCAACATCTTGTTGATTGTCGGTCTGACGGCCCTTGTGTGGCCGATCCGGGTGGCAACGGCAACATTTGGACGCGACGCCGCTGTGATGGTCGCAGCGGCGCTCTTATTGCTGCCGCTTTTTGCATTGGGTTCAATCAACCGTCTGGCGGGCCTGTTGCTGGTGGCGGGCTTGGCGGTCTATCTGGTTCAGACGTTCAAAAACCCGGGGCAAATGGCCGCCGATGACGACAGCGCAGCGGCGGTAACACCGGTTTGGATTTCGGTGCTTTGGGCCGCAGCTGGCCTTGCAGCACTTATGTTTGGCGCACAGTTTTTGGTGGATGGGGCAACCTCCATTGCGCGGAATTTTGGTGTGTCCGAGGCATTCATTGGCCTGACAATTGTCGCCATTGGCACCTCCTTGCCAGAGCTTGCAACCTCGCTTGTCGCGGCGTTTCGGCGGCAGTCGGAAATCGCGATTGGCAATGTCCTCGGCTCCAATGTTTTCAACATCCTCGGCGTTTTGGGCGTCACCGCCCTTATTACCCCAATCCCGGTTGCCCCCCGTTTCTTGACATTCGATTTGCCGATCATGATTTTGGCGTCGTTTGTCCTGACGGGCCTGCTGCACTTGCGCCCGCAGATAGGCAAAGGCATCGGTGCCTCAATGTTGCTTGGCTACCTGGTTTATGTTTTTTTGGCGCAATGATGGCAAGGCGCGCGCCTCGGATCAGCATCTTTCCCGCGTCGCTCAGCCCCGCAAAAAGCCCATAAGACGGGTGTGAAAACCTTTCCAAAAGCTTAACGAAATAATGAACATGTATATATATCAATGTGTTGTGAAATTTTTCACTGTGAAAACACCATGAAAGCGCCCACCGCCCCCGGCTTCGCTTGAGACGGCGGCCCGGCTCGCATAGATTGCCCCCGAACCCGACCCAAGCGGAGCCATCCAATGACCCAACGCCTGCATCTCGTTTTCGGCGGCGAACTCGTCGATCCGACAAAGACCGCCTTCAAGGACGTCGCCAATATTCATGTCGTGGGAATTTACCCCGATTACGAATCCGCGCGCGCATCGTGGAAAGCCGAGGCCCAGCGCACCGTTGACGACGCCCATATGCGCTACTTCATCGCCCATATCCATCGCCTGCGCGATGAAGAGACGCCCTCTGGTCCGACCGAGGAACTTGGGCTTTAGCGCTGTTTGATGGGCCAGTCCCTTGCCCTTCGCAGCTACCTTTTCCTGGCCAGCCGCAAGGCACCGGGCAAGACCCCCGTTCGCCCGCCGCGCCCCGAGGGGCCGCTATTGTGGATCCATGCCAGCCAAGACAGCCATGCAACCGGCATCAAGGAATTGATCCAGCTGTTTGGCAGCGAAAGACCGGACCTGGAAATTCTGGTGACGCATGAAGATGGCCAGCGCCTTGATGCCGATACCCAAGATGCATTCACCGACCGCCTCCCCGAGGACCGTCCGCCTGATGTGCGGGGGTTCCTTGACCACTGGCACCCGACATTCGGTCTGTTCATCGGCACGTCGCTACCACCCGCGCTTATCACCCAATCGCATCAGCGCGGCATTCCGCTCGCCCTTGCGGATGTCGCACTTAGGCCCGGGCACTTCCGGGGTTGGAGGCGGGCGATAACCAAGTCACTCTTGCGGTGCTTCAAGCGAATATTGGCGCAAGACAGCGAAAGCGCATCGGTGCTGCGATCGCTTGGTGGGCGGGCGATTTCAGTTGAACTGGGCGGGCGGCTGGAAGAAGCTGCCGAACCACTTCCTTGCGTGAATGCGGATCGCGACGCTTTGGCCGAAACGCTGCGGGCCCGTCCGGTCTGGCTGGCCTCTGCTTGCCCGGAGGCCGAGGAAGAGGCCGTGATTGCCGCCCATATCCGCGCCATGCATCACGCCCATCGCCTGCTGCTGATCATCATGGCCGCCGATCCCGCCCGCATTCCCATGCTGGCCCAGCGGCTGGCCGATGCCGGGCTGGTCGTGGCTGATCGTGCAAGAGATCAAGACCCGCTTCCGGATGTTCAGGTATTGATTGCCGACGGCGTTGAGGAACACGGCCTCTGGTACCGTCTGGCACCGGTTTGTTTCATGGCGGGCACATTGCATGCCGGTGATGGCGGCCGCTCTCCGCTGGAAGCGGCGGCACTTGGTTCCGCGATCTTGCACGGGCCACATACCGGACGCCACGCCGCGACCTATACCCGCCTGACCGAGGCCCGTGCCGCGCGTGCCGTCACCTCGGTTGAAACCCTGGCCGATGCCGTGATTGATCTTATTGCCCCCGATAAGGCCGCGGTTTTGGCCCATAACGCCTGGTCCACGACCTCTGGCGGAACCGAGGCGGCCCAGCGCCTTGTTCAGATCGTCATAAACTCCCTTGCAGCACCGGTGACAAAGGTGGCCAACTGATGCCGCAAGCCCCGCGATTTTGGTTCAACCCGCCGTCACATCCAGGTTGGCAAGCAAGATTTCTGGCCCCGCTTGGATGGCTTTACGCAGGTCTGACGGCCAGACGTGTGGCAAGCGGCGGCGGTATCAAGCCGGGTGTCCCGGTCATCTGCATCGGCAATATAAATGCGGGCGGCACCGGTAAGACGCCCACTGTCATCGCCTTGGCCCAGCATCTGCTGGATCGCGGCATTGCGGCGCATGTCGTCAGCCGCGGCCACGGCGGCAAGCTTGCCGGCCCCGTTCGTGTGGACGAGCGTACCCATACCGCCGTCGACACCGGGGATGAGCCTTTGCTGATCGCCGCCTTCGCCCCGGTCTGGGTGGCGAAAGACCGCGCGGCGGGCTGCGCGGCGGCCGCAAGATCCGGGGCTCAGGCCATCATTTTGGATGACGGACACCAAAACCCGTCTGTGGTGAAAGATCTGACCCTTCTGGTGGTGGACGCCGAAAAGGGCTTTGGCAACGGGCGCTGTCTGCCAGCGGGGCCATTGCGCGAACCGGTCGCGGTGGGTTTGGCGCGCGGCGGGCTGTTGTTGTCAATCGGCACTAAACAGGCCCAAATCGGCTTTGATCGCATCTGGGGCCATGCGATTTCATGCCCAAGACTGACCGGGCAGCTTTGCCCCTTGCCAACCGGGATGGAGTGGCAAGACCAGCGGGTTTTGGCCTTTGCAGGCATTGGCCATCCCGAAAAGTTCTTTGCCACTTTGCGCGATCTGGGCGCCGATCTGGCCCGGGCAGAACCGCTTGACGATCATCAGGCCTTCACCCCGGCCTTGCTGCATCGGCTTGAGACCGAGGCAAATCATCTTGGCGCACAGCTGGTCACGACCGAAAAGGACGCCGTCCGCCTGCCCGGCCACTTCCGGCCCAAGGTTCTGGCCCTGCCCGTACGGCTGGTGCTTGATGATTGGACAGCATTAGACACGAAACTGAGCGAAATTGGTCTTTAGGATTCGTTACCCAAGGGTGACGCACCTACCCAGCGACCAAGCCCGCAAGCCGGGCAACGGATCACTCTGCTAGTTTGGCATCAAGCAAAGCGGCGAAATCTTCATAGCTCATCCCGCCCGAAACCAATTCGCCGTCGATCAAGAAGCTTGGCGTCGATTTGATCTCGTCACGGGTGGCATTGGCCTGATAGGCGGAAACCATCGCCTTGGCCATGTCGCGATCGGCCAGGCAAGCGTCAAGTGCTTCAGCCGTAAGACCCGCCTTGAGGCCGATTTTGCGCAATGCTTCACTGACGCCTGCTTCATCGTTGGAGGCAAGCCAATCACTTTGGCCGTCGTAGAGCATATCCGAGATGCCAAAATATTTGGTCGGCCCGCCACAACGCGCAACGATCCCGCCCCAAAGGCCGAATTTATCAAAATAGACCTCGCGGTAGACGAATTTTACCTTACCGGTGTCGATGTAGTTTTTCTTGAAGTCATCAAACACATTCTTGTGGAAATTCGCGCAATGCGGGCAGGTGAAAGAGGCGTATTCGACCACGGTCAGCGGCGCATCGGCCTGACCAAGTACCATATCGGGCACTACGGAAGCCTCGGATGAGGCGGTCGCGGCTGTTTGCGCATCGGCGGCGGTGACCGGGGCGGGGTTTTGCCCGATTATTGCCTGTCCGGCGTACCACCAAAGCCCGCCAACCGCTGCCAGTGCCAAAATGCCGGAGGTAAAGATTGATTTCGCCATGGATGTCAGCCTTTCGTTTGCCCGGGCCGAGATAAGACCTTTTCACCCAAAGCTTCAAGCGCTGCCCGCAAGGTATCGTCATGGACATCACGCGAAAGTGCTTCAGAGGCCTTTTGCAACGCCGGATCTTGCTGATTTTCGGCAGGTTTCGGCCGATACTGGAAACTGGCCGATGCTTCGGCAAAACCATGGGCAGAGGTTTGGGTGACGTGAATGCGCGAAATGGCGTTGTAGCCGTAGCAAGCATTCACCTTTTCACGAATCTTGGGCAGATGCATCTGCACGATAGGCGCCATTGCACCGGTGCTTAGAACCGTCAGCGTGGCGCCGATCCCACCCTTACCATAGCCGATTTTGACGGGCTGTGCGGCCCCGGCAAGATCTTCGCCGACGATCTCGGCCCAATGGGTCAAAAGCCGCGACAGACCAAAGCCTCGGCTTTCGCCCGCCACGCGGATCTTTTCGCGCAAGAGGCCAGACGCCGCTTCAAAGCCGCGCATCCGTCGATTGCTACCTTGCCGATACTGGGCCATTGGGGTTTTGTCTGCCTGAGGCGCTGAAGTTAAGCCATCAGTCTAATCGGGATGAGCGGCCCTGCCCATGACAAAAAGGAAATCCCTATGACAAGGCCCATGGCAACGGCGGAAATCGGCACAAGGCTTTTGGCGTGGTACGACCGTCAGGCGCGGATCATGCCGTGGCGCGTGGGTCCTGCCGAGCGTCAAGCAGGCATCCGCCCCGATCCCTATGCGATCTGGTTGTCTGAGGTGATGTTGCAACAAACCACGGTGGCGGCGGTAACCGCCTATTTTCGGCGCTTCAAGCAACGCTGGCCGACGGTGTCCGATCTGGCGGGGGCTGCGGATGCGGATGTCATGGCCGAATGGGCCGGGCTTGGCTACTACGCCCGCGCCCGCAATCTGTTGAAATGTGCGCGGGTAGTGACACGGGATTTTGGCGGCATTTTCCCTGAATTAGAGACTGATTTGCAGGCTTTGCCCGGCATCGGCCCCTATACGGCTGCCGCGATTTCCGCGATTGCCCATGATCGGCCCGCAGTCGTAGTTGACGGCAATGTCGAACGCGTCGTTGCACGGCTTTTTGCGGTCGAAGTGCCGCTGCCCATGGCCAAGCCGGACCTTACCCGCCTTGCGGCAAGCCTGACCCCTGCCCAACGCCCCGGCGATCATGCGCAAGCGATGATGGATCTTGGCGCGACGATCTGCACGCCACGAAACCCGGTTTGCAGCCTTTGCCC
>JBAUHP010000013.1:0-1680 GCA_049680345.1 Albidovulum sp.
AAATGTCGTCGGCATCGCGCACCCCGTAGGGCGCATGGGCGTTGTCGCCGAAATAGACAATCGCGCGGTCGGGCAAGCGGCGCGCCACCGCATCGTAAACCGTAAGGCCACCCAAGCCAGAATCGAAAATCCCTACCGCCATGATATGCCCCGATATTTTTCTTCAACCTCAAAGCCCAATTCATCTGAACGAAGCTTCTTCGACACCAAGTCATACGTGGCCTTGCGCCAATAATCCATGATCGCGTTTGGGATCGGGATCATTCAGCGGCCTGTGCGAGTGGTGCCCCACCCGCCCGGATCGCGGCCAGCAGCGCATCCCGGCGCAAGGCGGCCTTGCGCGCCGATGCTTCACGCACCGGCCCGAAGCCACGCACATCAAGCGGCAACAGCGCAAGTTCGCGTACAAGTGCTGCCGTGGCGGGGGTTACATGGCTTAGAACCTCAGCCATATCGGCCTCATATTGGGCGATCGCTGCGCGTTCTTGCCTGCGTTCTTTGGTGTAGCCGAAGGGATCGAAGGCGGTGCCGCGCAGGAATTTCAATCGCGCCAGCAGGCCGAACAGGGGAAGTATCCAACCACCGAATTCGCGCTTCTTGGGGCGGCCATCGGTGGCTTTCTTGCTGAAGATCGGCGGTGCGAGATGGAATGACAGGCGCAAATCGCCGTCAAACTCGGCGCGGGCCTTGGCCGTGCTTTGCAGATGCAGGCGCGCGACTTCGTATTCGTCTTTATAGGCCAAAAGCTTGTGGTAGCCCATCGCCACCGCTTCGCGCAGATCATCAGGGGCGGTGTTGAGCAGGTTTTGATAGCGCGCGGCATAATCCGCGTTTTGATATTGGGTCAGGTGATCGACCCTAAAGCGTATTTTATCTATTTTTGATAAAGGTTTATCGGCCTCTTTTGCCAGATATACTTCAGCGTCTTTGGGCGCTACGATCACCCAGCGGCCTATATCGAAGGCCGCCAGATTGCCTTCAACAGCGGTGCCGTTCAATTCTATCGCCCGGTGGATGGCCTCTTCGCTGAGCGGCAACAGGCCCTTTTGCCACGCGGCCCCGAGGACCAGCATGTTGGAATAGATGGAATCGCCCAAAAGACGCGCCGCAAGGGCTGTGGCATCGAAGAAACTAAGCCTTTCGCCCAGACGCGCCTGCAACGACAGGGTCAGTTGATCGGCCGGCAAGCGAAAATCGCGGTTTTGGGTGAATTCGCCGGTGATGATCTCATGCGCATTTACGGCAGCGCCTGTGCGGCCGGTGGTCATCAGCCCCAAGGTCTTGGCACCCGCACTCACCACCAGATCGCCGCCGATGATGCAGTCCGCCTCGCCCGTCGCCACCCTGATCGCGTTGATATCGGCGGGGGTATTCGCGATGCGCAGATGGATGTGAACCGCACCGCCCTTTTGCGCCAGCCCCGCCATCTCCATCATGCCGACGCCCTTGCCATCAAGATGGGCGGCCATCGCCAGAACCGCCCCCACTGTCACGACGCCCGTGCCGCCGACGCCGGTGATCACCGTGTTATGGGTGCCGTCGATCGCCGGCAATTCCGGCGCGGGAAGGTCGGGCAAGGTGAAATCAACCGCCGAGGCTTTGCGCAATGTCGCGCCCCTTACGGTGACAAAAGACGGGCAAAACCCCTGAAGGCAGGAAAAATCCTTGTTGCAAGACGAT
>JBAUHP010000014.1:0-9454 GCA_049680345.1 Albidovulum sp.
CCGGCGCGCATAAGATCAACAATGTGCTGGGCCAGATCATTCTGGCGCGCCGCATGGGCAAGACCCGGATCATCGCCGAAACCGGCGCGGGCCAGCACGGTGTGGCCACGGCCACGGTTTGCGCCAAGTTCGGTTTGAAATGCATCGTCTATATGGGCGCGCATGATGTTGAACGCCAAGCCCCGAACGTGTTTCGGATGCGGCTTCTGGGCGCCGAGGTGGTGCCGGTGACCTCGGGTCGCGGCACGCTCAAGGATGCGATGAACGACGCGTTGCGCGATTGGGTGACCAATGTGCGCGACACCTTCTATTGCATCGGCACCGTGGCAGGCCCGCATCCTTACCCCGCGATGGTGCGCGATTTCCAATCCATCATCGGCAAGGAAGTGCGCTGGCAGCTGGCCGAACAAGAAGGCGAGGGCCGCTTGCCCGATACCGTGATTGCGGCCATCGGTGGCGGATCGAACGCCATGGGGCTGTTTTATCCGTTCCTTGACGACAAATCGGTGCGCATCATCGGGGTTGAGGCGGGCGGCAAGGGCGTGGATGACCGTATGGAGCATTGCGCCAGTCTGACCGGCGGGCGGCCCGGCGTGCTGCACGGCAACCGGACCTATCTGTTACAAGACCTGGATGGTCAGATCCTTGAAGGCTTCTCGATCTCGGCCGGGCTCGACTATCCCGGTATTGGCCCCGAACATGCGTGGCTGCATGAAAGCGGCCGGGCTGAATATGTCTCTATCACCGATACCGAAGCACTTGAGGCGTTCCAGCTGTCTTGCGCGCTGGAAGGCATCATCCCGGCGCTGGAGCCTAGCCACGCCTTGGCCCATGTGATGAAGATTGCGCCTGATCTGCCGTCTGAACATATCATGGTGATGAATATGTGTGGGCGCGGCGACAAGGATATCTTCACCGTGGCCAAGCATCTTGGCTTTGATATGAAGATCTGAGGCGAGGGATCTACCCGATTGCATCGGCGTGGTTTCGCCGAGTGTCTTGGGGCATCTTTGATAGGGCGTGCGCTTTTCGCACCTAAGGGTGCGGACCGGCAAATTTTTGCCGAAACCTAACCCTGCGCCACTGAATGACTTTCGGTGTTTTCCCCTGTTTTTATTGGGTAGGCGGTGGCGCGTTCCCGCTGATGACGCTGCGGGGGGAGGGTATCCGCCCTTGGATAAGTGTATGGTATGGTTGGGCAATATAGCCCTGACAGGTATTTAATGTGGGGACCCATAAATGAAATATTCAGTAATCTTGGCGGCGGCTTTGGCGCTTGCAGGCGGTTTTGCCGTGGCGGAAGAAACCTCGAATTCGGTCGCAGATGACGAGACAGAAAGCAGCTGTTCGGCCGAAGGCGGCGATGCTTGCGGAAGCGCGGCCAGTCAGAGCGAAGATGGCGGTGAAGACATCTCGGATGACGGCGAAGACCGTGATGAGGACGAAGACGAATCGCGCGATGATGGCGAAGACGATGGCGAAGACGATAACGAGTCCCGCGATGACGACCGCGGCGGCGATGACGACCGCGGCGGCGAAGGTGGTGAAGGTGGTGAAGGCGGCGACGACGACTAGGCCGCATCAGCGAAAAAACTGCTTCGCTTAGAAACTGCTCAAAGGCGCGGGTTTAACCCGCGCCTTTTTTTGCCGGTCACATGGTGCAACGGCGCTTTGGCCGCAGGTTGCCTTACGCTACCGGTTTTTCGGCATGTTCGCGCAAGACCTTCAGCGGAACGATGTCGCAAGCCCGCAGATGGGTCGCCGCAAGCCTGACATCCGGCGCGCATCCCTCATCATGGGCTTGCAAGAAACGCGAAGCACAAAGACACCAGCTGTCACCGGGTTTGAGACCGGCAAAGCCGAATTCGGGGCGCGGGGTCGACAGATCATTGCCGACATATTTGGAATAGGCGAGGAATTCCGCCGTCATCACAGCGCAAACCGTATGGCTGCCATGGTCTTGCGCGCAGGTGTTGCAATGCCCGTCGCGGAAAAATCCAGTCATTGGGCGGGTTGAGCAAGGCGCCAGCGCCCCCCCAAGAACATTCACACTTGCCGCTTTTTCCATGCCGATCCTAATAAGCTGCCGCGATTGTCTGAAGCATCGTGATATTGCCGTCACCGACGCCGGTATCCTCAAAACCACGGTCTGATGCACTGACCACAATCACCGTATCATAACGCGGCGAGATATACATGTATTGTCCATAGATGCCTTGGCTCATGAAATCACCATGACCGCCTGCGATTGTCCACCATTGATAGCCATATTCGGCCCCACCCGGGGCAGAGGCTGCGGTTGCGGCCGCAATCCAATCGGCAGGCACGATCTGGCGGCCCTGCCACCGGCCTTCTTGCAAGATCATCTGGCCAAAACGGGCGTAATCGCGCGAGATCAGGTTAAGCCCGCCCAACACAAAGGCGGTGCCATCCCCATCGGTGAGGTAAAAGGGTGCGGCCTCCAGCCCCATGGGCTGAATGATACGCGCCTCCATAAGATCGGCGGGATCGCGGCCGGTGGCGCCCTTGATCACCATGCCAAGCACATGGGTGTCGATCGAGACATAGCGCCACTTGCTGCCCGGGGCGACGTCGCGGGTCTTGAGAGAGGCTGCGAATGCGTCCATCGACCCGCCAAGCGCCAAGGTGCGCCCCATGCGGTTGATGTCGGAATTGAAGTCCTGATAATCCTCGTTGAAGGCAACGCCGGTGGTCATGTTCAGCAGGTGGCGGATGCTGACCCCGTCATAGGCAGAGCCGATCAGCTCGGGGACATATTTCGTGACCTGATCGTCAATTGATCCGATCTTGCCTTCGGCAAGCACCGTGCCGAACAAGGCCGACAAAAAGCCTTTGGCCATCGACCAACTGATGCGCAGATCGGTTCGGGCGGTGCCATGGTGGTAGCTTTCGTGGACAAGCTTGCCGTGGCGCAAAACGACCAGTGCGGTGACGTTGCGGGCCTGGACCCATTCGGCGACCGCAGGCGGCAAGGCCAGCGGCGGGCCGGCGGGCAGGGGCGTTACCGGGCCGTCGCCGCGTGACAGGTTGCGGGTCAAGAACAGCTTGTCCATATGGCTGAAGTTCGCGGTGATCTTGTTGGGGGCGAACAAGGTATTGACGGCCATCAGCCGGGTAATCTCTTCGCGTTTCCACAAGGCAAGGGAGGCGGCAAGAAGGCCAAGCACCAAGGCCACCCGAAGCGCTATGCGCAAGAGCCGCTTCATGCGACGAAACCATGATTGACCCTGACCCGAGGTGATCGGCGCTTTGGCTGGACGTCGAATGGCTTCGGCATCAGCGAAACCGGTCCATCAGCTTTTGCAAGGTGGAGCGAGTGTCAGCGACGTCGCTGGTTGCCGCTGTGGCTGTGTCTGTGGCTGTGGCCTTGGGCGGCTCTTTGGTGGTTGATGATCGAGGCGGGGCCATGCGCAACGCCACTGCATTCATGAACCTGGCCGTATCGCCTGTGGCCAGGGATGCGGCACCATCGGAAATGCCGCGCAAAAGGTCATCAAGCCAGTTCTGTTCGGCCTTGGTGAAATCTGACAACACATAGGCCGCGACCCGATCTTTGTGGCCGGGATGGCCAATGCCGAGACGGACCCGAACATAAGCCTCGCCGATATGTTGGTGAAGGGAGCGCAGGCCATTATGCCCGGCATGGCCGCCGCCGGTCTTTACCCGGCACTTGCCGGGGGCAAGATCAAGCTCATCGTGAAAGACGATGATATCGGCAGGCTCAATCTTGTGAAACCGCGCGGCCTCACCAACCGACTGGCCCGAGAGGTTCATGAAAGTGTCGGGTTTGAGCAAGATCACCCGCTCGCCCCCGAGGCTTCCTTCGCAAATCTGGCCCTGAAACTTGCGTCGCCAAGGCGCGAAGCTGTGATCAGACGCAATCCGTTCGACAGCCATGAAGCCGATATTGTGCCGGTTGCCCGCATATTTGGCCCCGGGATTACCGAGGCCGACGAATAAGCGCATGGTGTCCGTCTTTATGTTTTACATCCCGACCTTAGCGGCAGGACGTCCAGCGGGTCACGATTTTTCTGCGAAAAATCGCATGAATTTTCGCAGAAAATTCGAACCCCTCAAAGAAAAACGCGGCGCCAGGGCGGCGCCGCGTTTTGATCCATTTGGTCGGATCGAAGATTATTCTTCGGTCGCGGCCTCAGGGGCCTCATCGCCTGCCGCGGCGGCTTCCTCATTATCTGCCGAGCGCAGAGCCGTCGGCGCTGTCACATTGGCGATCACGAAGTTCCGTGCGATGGTCGGTTTGGCACCGGCTGGCAGCGTCACATCTTCGATATGAATGACGTCACCGATTTCGCGGCCTTCAAGATTGACCGTGATATGATCGGGGATATCGCCCGCAGTCACTTCCAGTTCAACCTCGGGGCGCACGATGGTCAGCGTACCGCCACGCTTGAGACCCGGCGACAATTCATGCCCTTCGAAGGTGACATGAATGAACAGCTTGATCCGCGTCGTCTGACGCAAGCGCATCAGGTCAAGGTGGCGCGGCAGGTCTTTGACCACATCGCGCTGCACATTGCGGCAGATCACCCGCACATCCTCTTGTCCCTCAACCTTGAGGTTATAGAGGGTTTGCAAGAAACGGCCGGCTTTCAGCTTTTTCAGCAGGTAGTTATATTTGATATTGATCGGCTGCGGGTCTTTGCCGCCGCCATAAACGATACCGGGTACGTAGCTCTCACGACGAGCTTGACGGGCGGCCCCCTTGCCTGTCCCCGTACGTACCTCGGCTACAAGATCTGGGATCTCTCCAGCCATAGGTCTTCTCCATAAGTTAAAAGGGCATCCTCCAAGGGTGCATGCCCATGAAACGCGGCGTATAGGGGGGAATCGCCTTGAAGGAAAGCCGAAAAAATGCGTTTCCTTCGAACTCTCAGCCTTTGAGCTTTGGCGTCGCATAAGGATAAGCCCCCATGTCGATCTTGCAAGCCATAAACCTGTCGCGCGCACCCATTGCGGCCCTTGCGGCGGTTGGTTGTCTGTGGGGCGGATTTGCGGCCTATATTCCCGATATCAAGGCCAAAACCGGGGCCAGTGACGCCGAATTGGGCGTAGCGCTTATGGCGATGGCCATCGGCAGCATCATCACCATGTCACTTGGCCCGCGCTTCTATGCGACCCTTGGCCGCCACACTTTGCCCGCAGCCTCGCTCGCCCTGAGCCTGGCCATATTATTGCCTTTGCTGGCCAAAGATGCCGCGACCCTTGGCCTTGCCTTCTTTGGGATGGGTGCCACCATCGCCTTTCTTGATCTGGGCGCCAATCTGCGTATCTCAACGCTGGAAAACCGCCACGGCCTGCATCTGATGAACGTCAATCACGCGATGTTTTCCTTCGGTTTCGCCGCCATGGCCTTTGTCGCCAGTATAGCGCGCAAGGCCGGTTGGCCGCCTGAGGCCTTCTTTCCGCTGATCTTCGTCGTGGTTCTCGCACTTGGTCTGGCGATGATCGAAAGGCGCGGCTGGCAAGGTGCGCCGCCAGCACCGGAAGGCGCGGATCACAAAGGCATCTGGGCTGCGATCTTGCCGGTTGCATTGATCTTGTTCATCGCCTTCGTCACTGAAAACGGATCTGACAGCTGGTCGGCCCTGCATATCGAGCGGACCTTGGGGGGCGTGGCGGGCGCGGGCGGATTGGGCCCGGCGGTCTTTGGGCTTATGATGGGGTTTGGGCGCTTGTTCGGGCAGCTCGTCGCACAAAGGCTGGGCGAGGCTGCGCTGATCTTCTGGTCGGCAGTGGTGGGCGTGATCGGCGGGCTGATCACGGCTGTGGCCCCAACCCCGGCCGTGGCGATCTTTGGTCTGGCGATGATCGGGCTTGGAATTGCGGTCACGGTTCCCTCTGCCAATTCGATCCTTGGCAAGCTTGTGCGCCCCGATCAGCGCAGCTATGCCATCTCGCGCGCATGGATGATCGGCTTTACCGGATTTGTTGTGGGGCCGACCACGATGGGCTTCATATCCGAGCATTTTGGCCTGCGCGCGGCCTTTGTCTTTTTGGCCCTTGCCATGGCGCTGATCTTGCCTGCGATCAGCCTGACCAAGCGCCGCAGCACCTAGCTGTAGTTATCAAGAAAGCCTTTGGGGATCAGCAGGTTGTGGCGGCCCAAAGCGGCAACCTCGCGTTCGCCGCAAAGCGCCAGCGTTGCGTCAAGCTCTTTGCGTATGATCTCAAGTGCGGCGGTTACACCGGGCTGGCCCATCGCCCCCAGACCGTAGATATAACTGCGCCCGATCATCACGCCCCTGGCCCCCAGCGCCAGCGCCTTGAGCACGTCTTGCCCCGAACGGATGCCGCTATCAAGCCAGACCTCGGTCTTGTCGCCGACGGCGGCCACAATTTCGGGCAAGACCTTGATTGAGGAAAGTGCCCCGTCAAGCTGGCGCCCGCCATGGTTGGACACGACAATCGCATCGGCACCAAGGGAGGCTGCCTTTTGCGCATCCGCGACATCCAAAATGCCCTTCAGCACCACCTTGCCGCCCCACATCTTCATCAGCTTGGCGATCTTGTCCCAGTTCAGGGCCTGATCAAAGCGTTCCGCCGTCCAGAGCGACAGCGATGACGGATCGGCCACACCTTCGGCATGGCCGACGATATTGCCAAAGAACCGCCGCTTGGTGCCCAGCATCGCCAGACCCCAACGCCATTTGGTTGCAAGGTTCAGCATCGTCGCCACAGTGAATTTCGGCGGCGCCGAAAGGCCGTTCTTGATGTCCTTGTGGCGCTGGGCAAGCATTTGCAGATCGACCGTGATCACCAGCGCTGAGCAGCCCGCCGCACGGGCGCGGTCGATGATGCGCTGGTTGAAATCGTCATCATTGAGGGTGTAGATCTGAAACCAGAAGGGTTTGGTTGTATGCGCGGCCACATCCTCAATCGAACAGATCGACATGGTCGAGAGCGTGAAGGGAACGCCAAAAGCCTCGGCGGCGCGGGCGGCCTTGATCTCTCCGTCCGCGCATTGCATGCCGGTCATGCCCACGGGTGCCAGGGCCACAGGCATTGCCACGTTTTGCCCAAGCATGGAGCCTTCGGTTTTGCGGTTGGTCATGTCCACCGCGATTTTCTGGCGCAGCCGGATTGCGGTGAAATCAGAAGTGTTTTCGCGAAACGTCTGTTCGGAATAGCTGCCGCTTTCGCAGTAGTCGTAAAACATCTTCGGCACGCGGCGGCGATAAATGCGCTTGAGGTCGTCAATACAGGTAATTACAGGCACTTCGACCTCCGAAAGGCATTAATTGGTAAGGATAGGTTGCCAATTATTGACCGATGCCGCAATAGCTCATCTCAGGGAACCTCAGTCACAGTCAGTTCGATTTGGCGTCAAGACCCGGCCGTCAGATTATATTTGCGTGCAATTCTTGCATTGCTTTTGATTTCATCCCCATCTCGGGTATCACTTTCTTGCAAATAGGAGTGATATGTGACCGCAACCAATACCTCATATTTCGACCGCGCGCTTGACTGGATCGGCAGGCGTCTTTCGGCCAAATTGCGCAGCCCGGTTTCGGGATACAAACCCTTTACGCCGTCTGATTATGAGACCCTGTGCAAGACATTGCGCCCCGGCGACATTTTGTTGGTTGAGGGCAATCAGCGCATATCGAATGCCATAAAATACCTGACCCAATCAACCTGGTCGCATGCCGCGATCTATGTGGGCAATGCCTTGCCAACGCCCGCAGACGGTTCAGAGCGGCCGCGCCTGATTGAGGTGAATGTGGGGGAAGGCTGCGTTGCGGTGCCCCTATCAAAATACGAGACCTACAATACCCGCATCTGCCGCGCCGTCGGGCTTGACGATGAAGAACAAGCACTTGTGGTCAGTTTCATGATCGACAAGATCGGCCTGCATTATGATCTGCGCAATATCTTCGATCTGTTGCGCTATTTTTTCCCGACACCGCCAGTGCCGGTCCGGTGGCGACGCCGGATGATTGCCTTTGGATCGGGCGATCCAAGCCGGGCGATCTGTTCATCGCTGATCGCGCAGGCCTACCAATCGGTGCGCTATCCGATTTTGCCCACGGTCAAGGTGGTGGGCCGCGAAGGCGAATATGCCCGGCGCGAGATTTACCACATCCGCCACCATTCTCTGTTCGCGCCGCGCGACTTTGATCTTTCGCCTTATTTTGAAGTGGTCAAACCCACGTTGAAGGGCGGGTTCGATCACCGCAAGGTCGCCTGGGCAGATGCGCAATCCGACGCGGCAGAGCCGCCTAAAGCCGGTTGACCGGGATCTTCATATAGACATTGCCGTCATCCTCGGGGGCGGCATCTGGCCTGCACGCATATTCACCTGAATGGAGGGAATGATCAGCTTGGGCATACCAAGTTGTGCGTCGCGCTGGGTGCGGAAGGCGACAAATTCAGCCTCGGTCTTGCCGCCGCCGACATGGACATTGCGGGCTTTTTGCGCGGCCACGGTGGTTTCCCAGCAAAAGGCATCGCGTCCGGGGGCTTTGTAGTCATGGCACAAGAACAGCCGGGTATCGTCGGGCAGGGCCAGAATGCGTTGAATCGAGTCATATAGATCGGTGGCCGATCCGCCGGGGAAATCGGCGCGCGCAGTGCCGAAATCGGGCATGAAAAGCGTGTCGCCAATAAAGGCCGCATCGCCTGTTACATAGGTTACACAAGCGGGCGTATGGCCGGGCGTGTGCATCACCCGCACCTCAAGCGAGCCGATCAAGAAGTGGTCGCCATCGTCGAACAGCCGGTCAAACTGGCTGCCGTCCATCTCAAACTCGGTGCCTGCGTTGAATATCTTGCCGAACACTTTTTGCACGGTTGCGATGTTCGATCCTATCGCGATCTTGCCGCCAAGCTCTTGCGCGAGATAAGGGGCGGCAGAGAGGTGATCGGCGTGAACATGGGTTTCCAATATCCATTCCAGCGACCAGTTGTTCGCCTTGATCTCGCCGATCAGCATATCGGCATGGGTGGTGTGGGTGCGCCCCGCGGCCAGATCGAAATCCAGGATCGAATCGATGATGGCACAGGCGTTGGAGCCGGGATCCTTGACGATGTAGCACGCAGCATTCGTCGTTTCATCGAAATAGCTGTGAACCTCGGGGCGCATGACCTTTGTCCTTTAATAGACCACCACGGCGCGGATGGATTTGCCTTCATGCATAAGATCAAAGCCGTGATTGATCTCTTCCAGCTTCAGGGTGTGGGTGATCATCGGGTCAATCTCTATCTTGCCGTCCATGTACCAATCCACAATCTTGGGCACATCGGTGCGCCCTGATGCGCCACCAAAGGCCGTACCGCGCCAGGAGCGTCCGGTGACAAGCTGGAAGGGCCGGGTCGAGATTTCCGCACCCGCAGGCGCCACGCCGATGATGATCGATTCGCCCCAACCCTTATGGGCGGCTTCCAGCGCTGTGCGCATGACTTTCACATTGCC
>JBAUHP010000015.1:0-1523 GCA_049680345.1 Albidovulum sp.
TCAAACGCTCGCACAGATGCGACCCCAAGAACCCTGCACCGCCAGTCACCAGAACGCGCTTTGACGTCACACTCATCTTACTACGTCCTTTTCACTACTCGCATCATCATTGCGCTTGGGTTGTGTATTCATTGCTGCATAACCTTTCATGCGCTTTCGCAGGTCGTATCGGCGAAATTATGGCGATTACGCAAATACTCTGCGACCCCGATCAGACCGCCACGAAGGTAGAATATCCCGGACCACTTGCGAAAAACCGCTCAGATCCCGCAAGCATTGCATCACGGCAGGTGTCTGACCTTTGGCTGTCTGGTTTCATAAAAACGCATTTATTCATATACTTGACGCAACAATTTGGCTAAGTCGGCAGGGCCTTTGATTGGAAGACTCAGTCCCAAACAGCTTCGTCCATGTCATGCCGGATTTCTGCATCGGCTTCCAGCACAATGCAGCAATTATGTTGCTAAAATGGAACCTGTAGCTAAGATTTTTGGACATTACCGTGACAATCTCGCACAATCCTACCGGCAGACCAAGTTTAGCCCTGTGCGGTCACTTGCATGTGATTCAAGGCAAATTCCCAAGCTGCCACCCCATGCCAATGACGATCCCTGCCGCAGACCTCTTTCCTTGCCTCCCGCATCGGGCTAAAACGCATCCCGAAGTTTTGATCACAGGTTTTTGATGACGATTGAAGAAACATCTCTGCCCGGCGTCATGATCTTGACCCCGCGCCGCTTCGGCGATGCGCGTGGCTGGTTCTCAGAGGTCTGGAACCAACAGACCCTTGCCGCCGCCGGCATCCATTACGATTTCGTGCAAGACAACCATTCCTATTCGCGCGATGTGGGCACGGTGCGCGGCCTGCATTTCCAATCCCCCCCCCATGCCCAGACCAAACTGGTGCGCTGCGGGCGCGGTGCTGTCTTGGACGTGGCGGTCGATATCCGCAAAGGCTCGCCCACCTATGGCAAATGGCTGGGCGTCGAACTTTCCGCCGATAACGGCAAGCAATTGCTGATCCCGGCGGGCTTCTTGCACGGCTTCGCCACGATCCTCCCCGACAGTGAACTTCTCTACAAATGCTCCGACGTCTATGCGCCCGATTGCGATGGCGCGGTGCGCTTTGACGACCCGGATTTCGGCATCGACTGGGGCATTGATCCGGCCCGCGCGATCTTGTCCGACAAAGACAGTGCAGCCCCCCTGTTCAAAGACTTCTCCTCCCCCTTCACCTACGAGGCTTGATTGATGAAACTACTGGTGACAGGTGGCGCAGGTTTCATCGGCTCTGCCGTGGTTCGGCAAGCCGTGCAAGATGGCATATCGGTCGTGAATCTTGACAAGCTGACCTATGCCGGCAGCCTGACCAACGTGGCCGAGGTGTCAGACAGCCCGCTTTACGCCTTTGAGCAAGCCGATATCTGCGACCGCGCCGCCATTGATGCAATCTTGGCCAAGCACCAGCCCGATGCAATCATGCATCTGGCCGCCGAAAGCCATGTTGACCGCTCCATCGACGG
>JBAUHP010000016.1:0-4567 GCA_049680345.1 Albidovulum sp.
ATCGAAGTCGTTGTGCAAGAAAGCGTGCCTGAGGGCGTTGACGCAGAAGGGGTCATGACGCAGCTGGCCCTTTCGGGTGCCGATCTGATCTTCACGACCTCATTTGGCTTTATGGAGCCGACGATTAACGTCGCCGGCAAGTTTGCCAACGTAAAATTCGAACATGCCACCGGTTACAAAACCGCACCAAACGTCTCGGTCTACAACGCAAGGTTCTATGAAGGCCGCGCCATTACCGGTTTTCTTGCCGGGAAAATGACCAAGTCCAACAAGATCGGCTATATCGCCTCTTTCCCGATCCCTGAAGTCATTCAAGGCATCAACTCAACCCTGATCCACGCCCGCAAAGCCAATCCCGATGTCGAGCTTTCGGTGGTCTGGCTCAGCACATGGTTCGACCCGGCCAAAGAGGCTGACGCAACCCAGGCGCTTATCGATCAGGGCGTCGATGTTGTTCTTGCCCATACCGATTCCACCGCCCCCTTGGCGACCCTTCAAAAATCGGGCGGGTTTGGGTTTGGTCAGGCCGCCGATATGGCCGAATACGCGCCTGCGCCGCGGATTTCTTCGATCATCGACAATTGGGCCCCGTATTATATCGACCGGATTCAGGCGGTGATCGACGGAAGCTGGACCAGCGTGAACACCTGGCAAGGCATTGGTGACGGCATGGTCGGAATCGGAGAAATCTCTGACGCGGTTCCGGCCGATGTCAAAGCCGAGGCCGAAGCGATGCGCGATGCGATTGCGAACGGCACATACCACCCCTTTACCGGGCCGCTTAACAAACAAGATGGATCGGCGTGGCTGGCAGATGGCGAAGTTGCCGATGACGGGACATTGGCGGGTATGGGTTTTTATGTCGAAGGGGTCTCTGGCGAAATTCCGCAGTAAGCCTGACCTATCAAAACAAATGGCCCCGCATCGGCGGGGCCATTTTTGGGGCAAGACGTACAAGCTTTGTGCACCTGATTGCGCCCGAAAGATCATAATTTCTTGCTTCAGGTTTCGTGTGCCACATCCTTGTGGATGATCACGTCGCATTGCGGATAAGTCTCAAGAATCTTGCGCCGCAGGCCCGCACCGATCGCATGGGCGTCGCGCAGGGACTGATCGCCGTCCAATTCAATATGGATGTTCACAAACACCCGGCTTCCGGCCATCCGGGTTTTGAGATCGTGAAATCCATGCACACCCGGCCAGTCGCTGGCCAAATCGTTTATCGCCGCAATCAGCGCCGGATCGGCACGCCGATCCATCAGCGCATCCCAAGCGGCTTTGCCGATCCTGAGGGACGCAAGCATCAACATCAATGCGGCGGCCAGCGCCACGACACTGTCGACCTGACCAATGCCAAAGTTGCGCGACATCCACAAAGCCGCAATCGCGCCAAGGCTGGGCGCCAGATCCGTCATGTAATGCAGCGAATCTGCGGCCACGACCCGGCTGCCGGTCTGGCGCGCAACCCGGCGTTGCCACAGCACAAGGCCAATCGTCAGCGCAATTGAAACCACCATCACCGCAATCCCGCGCCCCTCGGCGGCAAGGACGCGCGGTTCATCCGACATAAGCCGCGCGATGGCCGCCCAGCCGATCACCACGCCCGAAATCAGCACGAACACAGATTGTGCCAATGCGGCCAAATCCTCAACCGAGGTATGTCCAAACGCATGGTCTTCATCGGCTGGCCGCGCGGCATAAAGAATCGCCATCAGCCCGGCCAGCGACATCATCAGATCAAGCCCGCTATCGGCCAAAGACGCGGCAACTGACAGGGCTTGCGTCGATCCAAGCGCCCATAACTTAAGCCCGACCAGCACCAATGCCACGCTGACGGACGCAATACCCGCAGATAGGTTCAGCTTATTTTCGTGGCGATCATTGCCCATGGCAGCCTTTCTGGCGTGAACCCCGCCGATAGTTGCTAATCGCGGACCTCATCGGGATCAACGCCCCAAAGCCGCAGCTTTTGCACCCAGCCCTTTTCACCGCCCGCCTTGATCTCGCACCAATCAATCGTGCATGGCCCCAATCGGCCCAGCACACCTTCCTCGGCAATCGCATTGACTTGGGCCTTGTCGTCGGGGCTGGCGCGCAGTTCGGTCACGGCTTCGGTCACCAAAACCATGCGCACCCCCGACAGCAGGCTGTAATGTATCCACCCGCCTTGCCCTTCATGGTCTTCGACCCGGCGCCAATGGCCGAATTCGGCGGTGACACGCAGCGGCTGATCGCGGTGGCGAAACACCCAATCGATGCGATGTTCCAGACTTGGGCCGCGACGCACATTGCCTTCCGAGGATTTCAGCGACACGAATCGCGGCAAAGGCAGATTGGTTTCGGACCCGCGCGCCGTGGCCGGGCTTTCGCCGTCACCCGCCGCCGCTTGATCCTGCGCCAAAGAAAACCCCGGCAAAGCCAATAGCATCGCCACCACAATCAAAACCCGTCGCATCTTGCCAAACATCCTTCTTCTGCCCTTGCACACTCTATCTGGCCCAGCCCACCCGTCATTCGGGCTTGTAGGTTCTTCTTTTGCGCTGCACTTTGCCATTTAGGACGCGCTAGCGGAAGGGGAGACCAGCATCATGCCTGCATCGCAAAAAATGAAGGTCGTCGTGACTCGGCGCCTGCCCGAAACAGTCGAAGCCCGAATGAAAGAGCTTTTTGACGTTGAGCTGCGCGACCCCGACGTCAAGATGAGCCGTGAAGAGCTTGGCTTGGCCGTCAGGCGCGCTGATGTGCTGGTGCCTTGTGTCACCGACCACATCGACGCCAACCTGCTGGCCCAGGCGGGCGAGCGGCTGAAGCTGATCGCCAATTACGGCGCGGGCGTCGACCATATTGATGTAACCTCAGCCCGTCAGCGCGGAATTTTGGTCTCTAACACCCCTGGCGCTGTCACCGAAGACACCGCCGACATGACCATAGCCTTGATGCTTGCCGTTACCCGGCGCATGTCGGAAGGCCTTGCCCTGATGCAATCAGGCAATTGGCAAGGCTGGGCCCCGACCGCGCTTATGGGGGGCCGTATCGGCGGGCGCAGGCTGGGTATCTTGGGCATGGGCCGAATCGGTCAGGCCGTTGCCCGGCGGGCGCGTGCTTTCGGGATGGAGGTGCATTACCACAACCGCAAACGTCTGCACCCCGACAATGAGGCCGAGCTTGGCGCAACTTACTGGGAAAGCCTTGATCAGATGGTGGCGCGGATGGATGTCATCTCGATCAACTGCCCGCACACGCCGTCCACCTTCCATCTGATGAACGCGCGGCGCCTGAAGCTGATGAAACCCAGCGCCGTCATCGTCAACACCTCTCGCGGGGAGGTGATTGACGAAAATGCCCTGACCCGGATGCTGCGCGCCGGAGAGATCGCGGGCGCGGGCCTTGATGTCTTCGAGCATGGGCATGAGATTAACCCACGCCTGCGCGAACTCAAAAACGTGTTCTTGTTGCCGCATATGGGGTCCGCCACGATCGAGGGGCGCACCGAGATGGGTGAAAAAGTTATCATCAATATCAAAACCTTCGCCGATGGCCACCGCCCGCCCGATCTGGTCGTTCCGGGAATGCTGTAGCGCAGGATCACAAGCCGATGTCACATCACCTGTTACTTCCGGTCAGCCTGATCATCCTTGCAGGCGCGGCAATTTCGGTTCAAGCGCCGCTGAACGCCGCCCTCAGCCGCACGATCGGCAGCCCGCTTGCGGCAACGGCTGTTTCTTTTGGGATAGGTTTCATCCTTCTGGCCGCAGTTTCGCTGATCACAGCGGGCAGCGGGCCGATTTTGCGACTGGCCGAAGCGCCGATCTGGCAGCTTGCCGGTGGGGTGCTTGGGGCCTTTTACGTTTGGTCGATGGCCTCGGGCGTGGCAAGCGTCGGCATTTTCACGGCAACCACCGCCCTTATTCTGGGGCAGGTCGTTGCCGCCATGTTGCTTGACCGCTTCGGCGCCCTCGGGCTTGCAGTTCAGCCGATCTCACCTCAGCGCCTTTTGGCTGCAGCTATGGTCGCCGGTGGGTTGATCTTGTCGCGGTTTTAGGTGTCCGGCTGTAAGTCTGCCACCTAAAATCCGCGCGAATGCGTCTGAAGGGGTGGCTTGGTCGCTTCCGTGGCATGCGGATGTCGTTTTCACACTGCTTTAGGTCGGGCTGACCTTTCAGGTTTTTCTGGCCTCTGGCATTTATGCGCCAGATCACGTCGAAGGAGTCGACCAAAATGAGCGGTATTGCAAAAACCCATGTCAAAGCCCTTGTTGTCGGCGGCGGTGCTGTCGGTACCGGGATTGCCTATCATCTAGCCAAGGCGGGCTGGGACACGATGCTATTGGAGCGTGATGAGCTGACATCAGGTTCGACCTGGCACGCAGCCGGCCTTTTGCCGTTGTTCAACATGTCCTACGCCACGACCCATATCCACAAATACTCGGTCGATTTTTACAAATCCCTTGAGGCCGAGACCGGGCTTAATGCCGGTTTCGCGGTGGTGGGCAACCTGCGCATGGCGCAAACGCAAGAGCGTATGGACGAATACATGCTTTATTCATCCGTCGCCGAAACCTGCGATG
>JBAUHP010000017.1:0-3590 GCA_049680345.1 Albidovulum sp.
TGAACCATTTTCTCTGCAGCAAGCACCCTATCTATAATACCCGAGGCTGGAGGCGGCATGCGCAAGATCGAAAGAATCGCCGAGGACTATCTGGTGATCTTGGCCCGGCAGGGCAATCGCGCGGCGCTTGGCAAGCTTGCCGATCTGCGCGGGCCGCGCCTCTTGGCCCATGCAGCCCGACTTTTGGGCGACCGCGAAGAGGCGCGCGATGCGGTGCAAGACGCGTGGGTTGAGATCTTGCGCGGACTACCAAGCCTGGCAGAGCCGCGCGCATTCCCGGCCTGGGCCTTGCGCATCGTGACCCGGCGCTGTGCGCGCGACATTCGCGGCAAACAACGCCAGCGCCAGCTTGCCGCCGAATATAGCGCGGATGTTGAAACGATCACCGAACCCACGGGCGGCAAGGCGGCCGATGCGCAATCTGTGCGCAATGCCATTGCCGCATTGCCCCCTGAACAAGCCGCAACAATAGCATTGTTCTACCTTGAAGACATGAGTGTGGCCGAGGTTTCGGTGGCCTTGGACGTGCCCCAAGGCACGGTCAAGACGCGACTGATGCACGCGCGGGCAAAACTCAACAACACTTTCGAAAGGAGTGACTGATGACCAAACTTGATGATCTGATCGAAGAGGCTTTACGCGAAGGCGATCACGATATTTTGGAGGCAACCGCCGAACAAGGCTGGTTCGCTTTGGGCTTTGACCAGTTTCGGGGTCGCCTTGGCTGGGTGACTTGGGTGTTGATGGTGACACAAGCGATGATGTTCATCATTGGCCTGTGGTGTGCCACACATTTCTTTGCCGCGACCGATCTGTTGCTGGCGCTGAAATGGGGTCTGTCGGGGTCAGTGCTTTTGCTGATGGCCGTCGCACTCAAGCTAAGCCTCATGCCCAAGATTCAAGCAGACCGGGTTTTGCGTGAGGTCAAGCGACTTGAACTATTGCTCGCCCGCAGGTTGCCGTGAAATCTGCCAACTGCATCGTATCAAAGGTATATCTTGACGACCGCAGTGCTGAAAAACATTGAAATCCTCATCCTGGCTCGGCATAACCGTATCTGGGATGGGGTCGATTGCTCGACACATATTGAAAACTGGGGTGCGATATTATGTTACGAGTAATCGTATTGGCGTTGCCGTTTGTGGTCGCGGGCGTTGGGACCTCGCAAGCAACACCGGTGATAGAGAATTCTTGCCGCGCCACTTCCGGTAAAGTTTCTGGCAATCTGTGCGTTTGCTTGCAAGATGTGGCGAATTATTTGCTGGTACCGCAAGATCAAAACCGGGTTGCGCAATTCATCTACAACCCCGATCTGGTGCAAGAACAAAAGATTTCCGATGGCGGCACGAATGATGGCTTCTGGCAGCGCTATGAAAACTTCGCCAATGTCGCGGCCAAGGCATGTATTGGCGTCTGAACGGCAGTAAGCCCGGGCAAAGCCAGCCCCCGCGTGGATGCATTGGCAAAGACTGACCTATCTTAAATAGCCTGCTTGCCGCATTGCGCGTGCATAAACCCATTGTGCAACCGCGATGACCAGTATCAGCAGCGTGAACCAGATCGCTTCGGTGCCGACGACCTCGGTCATCGTTACTTCAGCCAGTCCAAAGCTGTAAAGTGCTGAGACAAGCGTCGCGAGGATTGCGATTGCGAAGGCCATGGGCGCGAATTTCTTGCGCGACAGCAGCAAGATGGACCCCAAGACCGCAAACCAAACGGCAATCGCCCAAGAGGTATCCATCCACAGCGGGAAATCCTTAAAATAGGTCCGCTGTTCAGGGGTGAATTGGGCCAGGTAAAGCGCATTTTCAGATTGGGTCAGCGTGTAATCCCCTGCCCCGATCATATTCCAAAACAAGCTTAGCCCGCCAAAAATCCACAGGTGCAAAGGGGTTTTCATCGCAAGCTCCTCACGCGGTGACCCGCATGGGTTCAGCGGGCCGGTTGCGCGCAGCTTAGCACGCCCTCCCAGTGGCAAAAGACTTTTTCGAGTGCTTGCGAACCGCGCAGATCAGCGCTGATTATCCACCGGCACTTCGACCACCAGATCACCCGCTTCTTCAAAGCGCAGCGTCAGCGTCAGCATTTCCCCATCGCCGGGCTTGGACGTAAGCCCCATCAGCATCACATGATCGCCGCCACGCGCCAGCGCATGACTGCCCCCGGCCGCAATTGCGATGCCGCCTTCGATCGGCAACATCTGTGCAAGGCCATCCGCGCTCATCTTATGGGTATGCAGTTCGACCATGTCGGCGATATCGGCAGTGACTGCGATCAAGCGGTCATCCACAGCTTGATGATTTTCAATTGTGAAAAATGCTGCCCCCGCCTTGGCTGCGGGCAGCAGCCTTGCATAGGGGTCAGTGATCGAAATCGTGTCGCCCGCAAGTGCCGGGGCCGCCACAATCAGCGCCACAGCGCCCAGAGCCATTCTTAAACCGCGCATAAGGAAACCTTTCTTCATTCCGCCTGTCCAAGACATATGACCTTCGGATCCAATGAAACATTGTGCCAAAACGCCACAGCCCCGCCGCGCAAGATGCGGGCGGGGCTGGCATATTCTAACCCTTGCGGGGTCAACGCAAAGAATGGCCGCTTAAGCGGTCAGGGTCTTGGCGATATCTTTCTTGATCTTCAGCGCGCGGTCCGAAAGTTCCACGTCCTTGGCTTTTGCCAAGTAGGCGTCAAGCCCGCCACGGTGATCGACCGACCGCAGGCCTGCCGCTGAAATGCGCAGCTTGAAGGACTGGCCCAGCGCATCAGACATCAGCGTCACATCATTGAGGTTCGGCAAAAAGCGGCGACGCGAACGGTTGTTCGCGTGGCTTACGTTGTTACCCGACATCGGGCCTTTGCCAGTCAGTTCGCAGACGCGTGACATGGGTGCGTTCCTTGTTTTCTGGGCCTCTGGGCCCGACGTTCCGATAACATTATAGGGCTCTGCCGAGGCTAAGCCATGAATTCCGTCCGGCCATTTACGTTCATTGGCCGGTGGCGTCAAGCGATTCATCCCGATTTTTCGGCGGCTTTGAGGTAGGCCGCGCCCAGATCTTGCAACATAGCAAAATACGGAAATGGCCCATGGCTTAGCCGCGCAGCACCGCAATCAACCAGCACGGGCTTGGGCGGTGCCGCAGGGCTGACCATCACATTGACCGGCAGCACGGTGCCATCACAAATCCTTGCAATCATGGCCGGATCAATCAAGCCGGGCACAAAAAATCCGCTCGCACCGGCATCCGCATAGGCCGCCGCGCGCGCCAGCGCCTCTGGCAAGAGATCGGCGTGGGCGTCACTTTGAGCCTTCAAGAACAGATCCGTGCGCGCATTGATGAACAAGGGCAGACCGGCGCTGTCTGAAGCGGCGCGAATGGCCGCAATCCGTGCCGCTTGCACGCTGACGCTGTGCAGCCCTTGGCCACCCACCACCTGATCTTCGAAATTGATCCCCACAGCCCCGGCCGCAATCAAGGCGCGGATATTTTCGCCCAATGCGTCCGGTTCAACCGCATAACCGCCCTCGAAATCAACACTGACCGGCAGATCGGGTGCGACGCCTACAATCCGTTCGACGATTTGCAGCAAAGTGG